>JADFHU010000228.1 GCA_022567055.1 Planctomycetota bacterium | reverse complement strand
ATCGTCTCCTCTCCCAATTCCAGGATGAAGGGACGTCCTTCATAGTCTGCCGCCACCGCGGCATCGATGAAGACCGCATAGCGTCCGGCCTTCACGTCACGGGCCGTCCAGACGACCTGGTCCTCGTGACTGATCCAGCTCAGGGCTGCACTGTCCTGTTGGAAGACCACCGAGGGGCCCGAGGGGGCGGCATGCGCGGCGGTCAGGTGAAACGATCCGTCCGGTTCGGCGGTCACCACCGAGGAGACGTCGGAGCTGACCAGGAAGGCGAGCAGATCGGCCATGGCCTGATGATCGAGGCCCTCCTCCAATCCATCGGGCATCAGTGAAAGTTGGCTGCTCCGAAAGGATTCCAGGTTGTCGCGCAGCACCGTCTGGGGTTCCCCTTCGGCGCCCAGGAGCGTCACCGCGTTGGCGCTCTCCTCCGTCAGCACGCCGGTCAAAAGCAGACCATCGCTGGTCTCGGCCTGGTATTGCACATACTTCTCCTCGACCGCGCGGCTGGGGTCCACGATGGCCACCAGCATGGTCTCCGCGGATCGGTTGGACAGCGCGGTAAGATCGGGTCCCACATGCCGACCAAGGTCACCCACCTTGTGACAGGAAACGCAAAGCGTGGTGAACAGGGGGCGTCCCTTTTCCGGATCGCCCTTCAAGGTCAATGCGGGTCTGAAATAGTCCACCACGCCCTGGCGGTCCGATTGAATGTCTCCAAACAATGCCTGGGCCTTCTCCCGGATGGATTCGTTGTCGTGGTTGAGCAGCATGACGCGGCGGGCGGAATCGAATGTCTTGGCGATGGACATCTCCTTCGTCATCTCATCCAAGAGGGAGGGGATCCACGCCCGTCGGCGTAGCAGTGCATCGAGGATGGCGGACCGCACCCTGGGCCCGTGTCCGGCCCAGCCCGCGAGTAGCATTGCGGGCGCGTCCGAGTTTCCCGTCCGCGCCAGCCGTCGAATCGCCGCCAATTGAACATCCACCGAGGTGCGCGGCTTCAGCGTCCCGGCGAGCAACTGTAGATCTGTCAGCCGGTCTGTTCGCCCTCGGCCCAACAGTTCAATGGCGGTCTTGCGTTCGGCGACATCCAGCGAGTCGTCCCGAGCCCGATGCCGCGCCGCCTCAAACAGGGCGTCGGTCCCTTCAATGGGAACACGAAGGGCGGGGGTGGATCGATGGAGCTTGCTGAGCGATTGTCCCTTTACAGCAAGCGCCTGCACGAACGCGGCCATGAGACTGAACTGTCGAGAACGGAATCCCTCATGGGAGGGGCGAGCCAAAGCATTCAACATCCCCCGGAGTTCCGCGCTGTGACCGTAGCCCAGGGCAGTTTGCACGAGCCCCGCAAAGGCCTGAGTCGAAAGGGTCAGAAATGCGTCTTCCTCCTCGAAGGCATCGAGAAGGGTCCGGATGTGAGGTTCCGCGGAACTCAGGGCCGCCGCCAGCAGATGAGGGTCTTCCCCATCCCGTAGGACAATCTCGGCCAGCGCCTGGCCCGCGGCGCTTCGCGATATTTCACCCAGGCTATAGGCCACTTGCTGCCGGACAAAGGGATCCTCATCGCGGGCCAACTTAAACAGCGCTTCCCTCACGCGCGAGGACTGCGTCAGAGAGGACTCGCACAGGCGGACCGCGTGCCGCCTCACGCCGGGATGGCTATCGGTCATTGCCTCGAGCAGGGTATCCCCGTCGAGCGTGCCCATCCCATCCAACGCGCAGAGAGCCTGCAGTCGCGCCTGCGGCAGCGCAGCCTCCGCAACGGCCTGCCGCAAATACCCAAGCGTCTCTTCGTCTGGCCACCAATGAAGCCACTGGTGAATCATGTCCCGCTGCCAGCCATTGGGGGTGTCGAGGGCCGCGACCAGCTCGCGAGGGCTCAGCCGGGAGATGTTCACCGGCGTTCTGGGCCGTTTCCCCTGGGGAAAGACCCGGTAGATCCGCCCCTTGTCATGTCCGTCCCGAAGGTCCAGCTTCCGCTGCCAGTCCTCGGGAATCCATTCAGGGTGCTCGATCACGAAGCGATACATGTCCACGATGTAGAGCGCGCCATCCGGGCCCAGTCGCGCGGAAGTGGGCCGTGACCAGTTGTCCGTCGAGGCAAAGAATTCGGAGGTCGTTTCGTCCGGGGCGCGACGGCTGAAGAAAGAGGTACCCTTGGGTTGCAGGACCGCGCGGGAGACCAGATTGTGTACCGGCTCACAGACAAAGGAGTTTCCCAAGTAATCCTCACCGAGAAAGGTGTCTCGGTAGATGATGAAGCCGCAGGCGGAGGTGAAACGATTGACCTTGTCGTAGTCGTTTAGCCTACTCAGCGTACGGCTGGCCGGATAGACAGGACCGGCCGCGGCGATTTCGGGAAGCGCCACCTTGGCGTCCGGGGCGCTGACATGGGGATTGCGGCGCATGTAATGATCCAACAGGGCAAAGTGCCAGCCCGGCCGGGAGTTGTCGCTGCCAAACCAGTTGCCCCAGTCATCCCGGTTACGGCCGTACTGGGTCTGGCCCGCCTGGGGATCATGCGCGCCGGTGTCCGGCCGGATGCGCAGATCGCGTCCGTTCATGTTCACCCGCTTGCCGCTCTTGGTGGAAAGAATGCCTCCCGCGCCATTGCCGTGGCCGACGTAGATCCACTGATCCAGCCCCCATTGGAGCCCGGCCACCAGGTGCTGAGGGTTGCCTTCCTCAAACCCGCTGAATAGGATCTCCTGCCGGTCCGCCTTGCCATCGCCATCGGTGTCTTCGGCGTAGATGATATCGGGCACGCAGACGACCAGGACGCCTTTCTTCCAGGGCATGACGGAGTTGGGACGGAACAGGCCGTCGAGAAAGAGCGTGGACTTGTCGTAAACGCCGTCCCCGTCCAGGTCTTCGAGGAAACGCACGCGGCCTCCCGGCCTGCCGTCAATCCCCGAGGGATAATCGGCCATCTCCACCACCCACATCTTGAGATCCGGTCCCCAGGCAATGTCCACCGGATCCATCACCAGCGGCTCGGCCGCCACCAGTTCCGCTTGCATGCCGGGGCGCACCCGGATGGTCGCCAGCGCCTTGTCCTTGGAGATGGGCGCCGGAATGGCCTTGCGCGTTTCGGCGGAATCAAAGGCGTGAGGCAGTTGCCGTAGCGTTTCATCGGCGATGCGATCCTCGCTGTCCGGCGAAAGGCGCTGGGGTTTGCCGTAGAAAATCATGGACTGGTCCACTTCGTAACCGCCTTGGGGGTAGATGCGCCTGGAGGCGATGTAGCAGGGCAGGTCATTGGCGTAGGCGTTGATCCAGAGCCGGTCGGCGTCAAACTGGCGCTTGAGTCGAATGGAATAGTCCACCACCACTTCCCCCGCCAGGAAGACCATGGCCAGATCTTCTCCGAAGGTCCACGTCTGCACCGGATAGTCCATGGTCCGCGGAAGTTCCTGCCCCTCGTCTAACTGCGAAAGCATCCGCTTGGCCAAGAAGGCCCAATTGCTGTTTTCATCGGCGCGTTTCTGCCATTCCTCCCGGGACGGCAGGGGGTCAAAGTAGAGTTCAATGTCATTGAAGCGCCCCTGCGGTAGATGGTTCAGGGGCTTGAGATCCGTCTTCAGCAGACGTTCCACTTCTTCCGCCAACTCCCTGCCATGCTGCTCCGCGTACTTCAGTTCGCCACGCGGGTGGGGATTTGCGTCCGCGCCGCAACCGATCGCAATCATCGCCTTGGCGCCCGGATGCTTTGCCTCGATCATTTCCTGCGCAAAACCCGCCCAGTCGCCATGGACCCGATTGAAGCCGCCGCCCAGGGTGGTGCAATGGCAGGCGTAGTTGGCCAACACCGCCAGGAGATTGCCAGCGGTGTCTGTGACCCGCATGACCGGCAGCGAGTGATCCACCGGCCCATCCACCTGCACGCCAAAACCGGTCCACTTGCCGTCCTTCAAGACACGACGATTTACCGCGAAGCCGACTGTTCCCTGGCCCCAGTCCAGATAACCCGGCCTGCGATTCTTCAATGCCTGCAGCGCCACCATCTCCAACTTGTCCAGTAACCGGTCTGTATAGGCATCGATCGCCTCCTGTTGGCTCTCCTCCAACACGCTCAGAAACATATGTGGCAGCACACCCGTCAGATGAGGCGCGCTATGGCTATGCGTCGCGCACACCGCCAGGTGCGCCCGGTCCACCTTGCTCGCTCGGCCCAGGCGTTCGGCCAACGCATCCGTCAGCCAGCGCGGAATCCCGATCGCATCCAGGGTGATCAGCACGGAGGGTTGGTGCGTATCCGACCCAATGGCCAGCGCCTTGGCCCGCAGTCGTTGCGCTACTTCAGCAGCCGGCTCCGTTCGGCTGGAATAACCGCTCAAGCGAATCGGTTGCTCCGGCGTGATGTCGATCTCCGCCACGCCCACAGAAAGCGGCGCACGCGCCTCGGCTGCCTCCACCGGAGAAGAGGAACCCAGGATTCCCACCAATAGTAGCAAACAACACACCCCAGACTTGGCAACGAAAATGATTGGTAAATTAGGTTTCATGCTGGTCCTATCTGTCGCGTTCGACATTGCCGGCAAAGGGCCGGCGAAATAAATCCTTCGCGGCTAGCATCCGTCCTCGGCTGGCCAATATGCTCATCACCGCGTATGGTGACAGAGTATAATGCGGTTCCGTATTCTATGCCAGTGGGTCAAGCAACTGAGATTCTGCAGCGGAATCCGATCGAAAGGGGTGACGCCAATCCTCTCTCCCGGTTCTCCCTGACATGCGTAGTATCTACTGTATTGGCGATGCTTTTATTGCAGAAGCGACAGAATGTAACAGGTGAACGGACCTGTGGCGACGATTGAGTACATTTTCAAAGCCCCAAGAGCCTCCCCGCTCGATTCACCGGCCTGTTCCCGGTCGGGATCAGCGTTTGGCTAGGCCAACCAAGACGTACCAAGACGGCTATATAGCCGAGCATAGCCAGAGGCAGAACCATCAGTTGGGTAGCCCACACTGTTGCGGGTATGGGAAGACCCTCAATAAGCGTTGGCCACTTTGTGACGTGCCAAATGATTAGATACCCCAAGGACAAGAGCGTAGGTGCCATCAGACCGGCTGCAAGGAGGCGCCATTTTGCTGCTCGTTTGAAGCATAAGGGTGCGAAGACAATGCCGAGTTGAAACATCGCCACAAGAGCCAACATTGCCAAGCCGTGTATCACGGCCTTATCAGGTCCCACGAAAATCTTCTTCCAATACTCGACTAAGGCTTGTGACATCGCCAATCCGATTGCTGTCGCCCAGGCAATCCGAGTCACAAAACTTGAGCTGGTCATTTTGACCTCCTCAGAATGGCCTGGCGATCAGGGTGACACTTCTTCAGGAGACGCGCTTGACGCGGATTCTGAAGATAGTTGTCCATCCGTTGGTTCGGCCAGATTTCTATATGATTTCTTGGTGATCACATAACTGCCAGCAATGAAATCGTGAAATGCTCGCTTCTTGCGATTGAAGAGGACGACGCCGATATCCGCATAGATTGCCAAACCAAGGACCATCGCGATCATTGCGAACGGTTGCCCATACTTATTCATGAGTTCGCCAATCTCCAAGAAGGACGAATGTGGAGTCGAGTCGGGATATGTACTTAACGCTTTCCACATATGTAGGTGGGAGTTGATGGTCATGATCAGCGATGGGAATATGACACGGCGAATGGCCCTTCCCCATGACAAGAATGTACCGCGGGCATCTACTATACGAACGCGAATGATCAGTTTGCCAGGCGTGCCACCAAAACGCACGACGAGCCATAGCCAGACGGTGGTCCAGACAAGGGACCAGAGGGCTCCCGGAACGATGTTGCGGTGGGTGATGGTCCAGGTCATCAACGGCATGGTGATTGGCATGAATGCCCATCCGATGGCGGCATCGATCAAAGCCGCCAGTACACGCTTCCAGAAACCTACGAAAACGAACTCATCTGTTCTGTCGATCATGCAATTCTCTTTCTGCCGAATGATTTAGCTATCAAGTTAGTATATGCTATTTACTGCCAATACTCACGGGAAGAACTTAAAACTTCCTCTGTACCACAAAAGACGGCCAATATGGTGTGTTCGCTAACTCGATCGACATAAGTGATCGACATAAGGCCCAGCCCTTTCTCTAGTCCTTTTTTAAAGAGGCTCTTCATTCTCATCCTGTCTAAGGCTCTACAATAACGACTAATCACTCATCAAGCTCATAACCCCAAAAAGCTTTCCTTACAAAGTAGTTTACTTCTTCTGCTTTTTCGGATTAGTGGATTGGCTCTAAGATAACGCCAAGGTACTTTGGTTGTTTCTCTAACGACAATAGCCCAATGATCTGTCCTCTGTTATTGATACCCCTAGCCCAGAACGCGACAACGTCTTTGCGACCCAGGCAGTTACCAATGTCCTTGAAACCTCCGTTTGGGTCACAAAAAAACGAGGCCCGGTGCGGACGTACCGCAAATTGGCGTATCCTCAACTCGCTACGATGCATACAGACGATGAAGTGATTCGCATCATTCAAACCAACGACCCGGGCGAACGTTCCCCTGAACCAGGGTGCATTCTGCACACCTCCTTCTCTGGTCCACATCGAGACAGTGGTGTCGTCGTCGGCAGAGCCGAAGACACCGACCACCCCTCCCTGGTTGTTAATACGGCACGAGTGGATCATTCCAGACCTTGTGACTCCGAGGTTCTGCATACCCGTGTTCGGATCCCATCTAAAGGCGTACCACTGACTGTCTCGCATGGTCGAGAGGAAGCCGACCACCTGTCCTGAATCGTTGAGGTCACGGGCTAGACTTTCAATCGTATTGGGAGGGCCGAGGTCTTGCATCCCGGTCGTTTTGTCCCAGACAAATGCCATTCGTGGGCTGCGTTCCGCATTATAGTAGCCGACGACCTGACCTCGGTTGTTTAATGCCTGGACGTGAATTCGTTCGCCATTGGGTGCACGTAGAATGTGCTTAACACCATTTGGATCCAGGAGGAAGACACTGGGATTCCCGTTGGGGTCCACAGTGGTGCTGGCAATCTGCCCAACATTGTTAATCCGCACATAGTCATGATGATGACGGGTGCCTGCATACGGCCCCAGATCGGTGATACCTCCGTCCTCATCCCAAATAAACGTGTTCCATTGATTCGGTGACATCTCTGCCACGCCAACAACGTGTCCATGGTCGTTAATCGAATGCGGAATGATGGACTGACTGCCACCTAGGGCCGGCAAGAACCTTATCTCGTACAGGGTCTCCGGCTCTGAACACAACCAAATAGCCGCCAGTAATACGCCCAAGGTAATCAAAGCAACCCAAACAAGCAGAATGCGGTTACGTCTCATGGATCAGTCCCGTTTGCTTGAAACACTGTCACTCATGAAATATAGATTCAGAAAGATGATAACAATGATAACAAGTTATTCCATAGTTTCTCGAAAACTCCCAAAAGACATAGCCCTAGGCCCAAGAAACTGATCGGCCGGAAATAAAGGCCGGACATAAGGGCCAGTCCTGTCATTAGTCCTTTTTAAAGAGGCTATTCATTCTCATCCTGTCTAAGGCTCTACGCTAACGGCGAATCACTCATCAAGCCCTGACCCAAGAGCTTCGCGTTAAAAGAGCCCTACGACCAGGCGATAGCGGACCTTCTGCGCAAAGTCTAAATAGCCTTCCAATTCTTGCTGCAACAACCGATCCTCCAAGAGGGTGCGACGAATGAAGAGACCACAGACCATCAGGATCGGAAGCATTGCCAACCACGAGCCCAAGGCCACGCCACCGCTCAACATCCCAAACAGCGTAGCCGCGTAGCCGGGATGACGCACAAACCTGTAAGGGCCTTTCGCGACGACCTGGTGCCCGCGCTCGGTTTGCACGCGAACGACGAACGAGTAGAACGGGTTCGCCCACATGGCCCGGAGCAGGAAGGACAACGCGGCGGCAAAGCCGACCAAGCCAGCAACCTGCACACCCCACGGGACTTGGCTGAA
>JADFHU010000227.1 GCA_022567055.1 Planctomycetota bacterium | reverse complement strand
CCCCGGATAAGAGCATGAACTTTCGCAAGCACTGATTTCCAAGCTGGTTTTGTAGCGAAGATGAGCGAGAAGTCTGTGGGCAAGGCCGGAGGTAGAAAAGGCTCGGAGGCGTGCTGAGGCACGTCGAGAACCTTTTCTGCTGACAACGCAGATCCATGGACTTCGCAGCCAACTGCAGCCGAAAGCAGCTTGAAATCAGTGCGATACAACCCCAGCATTTACCGTAGCTCCCGAACTCAGGGCTTCGTTATGTTGTGCTAAGGAACCGGCAAGGAATAACTTTGACTTTTGGATGCCCAATTGCACCGCATCTTTGGCCGTTTCTCAATCGCCAGATCCTCACTGTAGCACACTACACCTCCGGTTTGGCTCAATTGGCGCGACCAAAGCTACGGCACACTTGAACCCCAAAATGTCCAATTTATTTCTGGCCGATCCCTAACTCACCCAGAGCCTCGGCCTTATATGCTGTTTCTGTTGGTGGGCTCACAGCTTTGGGGGGGGAGATCAGGCTTTGGATTTAGGCTGTGAAATTCTCATTGTCATAGAATAATTGGCCGAGACTAGGCTTACCGATCTATGTCTTATCAATCAAACTGAACAACCCAAAGAGAAAAAGGGAAAGACCATGTTTGCAGGTATCGACTTAACCAAACTATCCAATATTTCTACACCGGACCGCACTTGCCTGAGTGTGTATCTGGCAAGTCCCAAGTCGGTTTATGATTTAGACAAACAGCTGGAACGGGCTAAACAGGTACTTAAACGCGGGGGTGAAAAGAGTGAGACAGAACACTTTGAAGAGAACGCCAAGATCATCAAAAAACACTTGGCACAAAATCCTATGACCTCAGGCTCCTTGTGCCTCTTCTCCTGTTGGATCCTCGACTTTTTCGAGGTCTACAGCCTGTCCGTGCAGGTAGCGGATGATTTGCGTGTGGACTCCTCTCCCTATATCCTGCCCTTGGCAGAGCTCCAGGACGACTATGAAGACGTGGCTGTTGTAGTAGCGGACAATAAGAAAACACGTATTTTTGTGGTCTCGTCGGCGGTGGGTGGCGAAGAGGAGGTCATTACGGGCAATGTGAAAAACCATGTACGCAAAGGAGGTTGGTCCCAACAGCGTTATGAGCGACGGCGCGACAAGCAACTGCTGCACTATGCACGTGAGATCGTGGCTGCCCTCAAAGAGTTGGACCAAGCCGAGTCCTTCCGACGTATCATTTTTGTCGGTGGTAAAGAGATTCTGCGCATTATTTACGAAAACCTACCCCCCATTTTGCAAAAGCGGGCCTGCAAAAAAGCCATTGATCTGAGCAAAGGTGAGCATGTGATCAACCGCGATATCATGGAGCTGTTCGAAGAGCAAGAACGCCAGTCCGAGGAGGACCTCTGGGAAAAGATTCGGGCTGAGTATTTGCGTGGCGGTCTGGGCATCGTAGGCTTAGAAGGGGTTCTCAGGGCTGCCAAAACCGGACAGATCGATAGCCTCTTAGTGGACCGCACCTTTAAACCCAAGGGGAAAAGATGCCGAGACTGCGAACACCTGGACGGGCCCGGTACAGAGACCTGCACACAATGTGGGTCCTCTTCCTGTTTCGAAGTAGACTTAGTCAATGAAATCGTTGAACTGGTTAAGCAGTCCGGCGGCCACGTGGACTTAGCGAATCCAATTGACACACTCTCGCAAGCTGGATTAATTGCCGCGTTAACTCGGTATAAACTGTATTAGGGAATAAAGGTGTTCTATGCCGTTTTCGTTGAAATAGGCAATATGCAGCATGACATTCATTATCGTTCGATACGGATTCCTTAAAACGTTTGCCGTCGTAAATATCCTGAAGTTGAACGGATCAGCCAGTTACGGGGACCATACTAACTCCAGTTCTTACATAGATTTACGCAGGATGTCACGTGATTTTAACGGATCTTAATAATGGAAGATCACAAATGGTTAAGATCTGCTGTAGGCGTGAACATGCCATGGCTTATTTACGGTACGGCCTGGAAAAAGGAACGCACGGCAGACCTGGTTGTGAAAGCCATCCAAGCAGGATTCAGAGGGATTGACACCGCCTGCCAACCGAAGCACTATGACGAGCCACTGGTGGGAGAGGCGCTTCACAAGCTGGAAGAACATGGTATCGAACGTGAAACCTTGTTCATACAAACGAAATTCACCCCACTTTCCGGTCAGGATCCGAGACAAGTGCCATACGATAAGGATGCCCCTATAGAGTCGCAGGTCAACCAATCTTTTGAGGCCTCGAAGAGAAACCTTCAAACACAATATGTAGATTCTTTAGTGCTTCATTCACCAGTGGCACCCCGCGCACTTTTGATGAAGTTATGGGGCGCAATGGAAACAATTCAAAAGACTGGTGGCGCTCGTCAGTTGGGCATCAGCAACTGTTACAACACTAAAGTGATGAGGCAACTCTATGCCGATGCCAACGTGAAGCCGGCCGTTGTACAAAATCGGCTTTATAAAAAAACGGGGTATGATGCAGACTTGCGTAACTGGTGCTCTAATCATGGAGTTATCTACCAGAGTTTTTGGACCCTCACGGCAAATCGTCATATTCTAGCCAGTAATACCGTTCGAACTATTGCTCAGAAGTATAACAAAACCGAAGCGCAAATCTTCTTCCGACATCTCAATCAATCTGGTATCGTTGTTCTTACGGGTACCTGTTCTGAGCAGCACATGAGGGAAGACCTCGGCATCTTTGATTTTGAGCTTTCTGCTGACGATTTAAAGAAGGTGAGTCTCCTACTAAATCAGGCATAACAAGAAAATGCACTGCGACCGCTTTACCCGTTGACTGAAAAAGACCAAACGCTAAAGCGTCGTGTGATTTAGGCGTTGTGCCAATGAGGTTCAGGTGCGGCAACCCAAGAATCAACCATCAACAGGAATAGAATAGACTAGACCATGATTCATACTCCTGACACTTTCAATGATTTTGCTTACAGCCACGATCATCTTTTTGCACGAATTGCAATGGATATCAAAACTGAAGGCTACAGCATTAATCCGGAAGCATTACCTATAAGTTTGGGAAATAATCTAATTCGGCACTTGGGCCGTCTTAGCGAAGAAAACTTTGTTAAAGCGGGAATTGGACGAGATCGGCAGCTGATGCGTAACAATTTTGTACGTGGAGATGAAATATGTTGGATAACGGGCGAGTCTGAAGTCGGGCGTGCTTGGTTACATTGGACCGGGAAAATGCAGGTCTATTTAAATCGTCAACTGTTCCTTGGGTTGTTTTCATTTGAAAGTCATTTTTCCCATTATGCGGCCGGCGATTTCTATAAACGTCACTTCGATTCATTTAAGGGGGAGGCCAACCGAGTTCTTTCATTGGTGGTCTATTTGAATCCTACCTGGGTACCAGCGGACGGTGGGGAGTTGGTCTTGTTCACCAACAAAAGCAATCCAGAAGGCATAAAAGTGACTCCAAGTTTTAGAACTGTCGTTATTTTTCTCAGTGAGGATTTTCCTCACGAGGTACGAGTCACTCATAGAGACAGATATTCTATCGCAGGTTGGTTTCGGATTAACTCGTCTACAACCGTACGAGTTGGCCCCGCCCTATGATCAGCAGATGCACACGCATAACAGGACAATAAATTTATCGGGGTCCGACCTCGATGCCTCCAGGGCGACCATGGCCACCCTTAGACTCCTTTCCCGCTTGAATTCGCAGTTCCACCTTGTAGACTCAGTTCAGTTGGTGGAAATCAATTTTCCTATCAGTCTATGCACGAATCGGGAGGAATCAATGCAAGGTCGATGGAAGCTCTTTACGCTCATCGCGCTTCTGGAAGTTGTCGTGGTGGCAAGCGCGATCGCCGGTCCCAACCGCTACGGTCACTCCGATCGCGTCGAGCGCCATTTATTGCCAGCCGTCTCGACAGGCCCACTCGATCCCGCGTGGAGCCCCGACGGGCGGTGGATCGCGTTCTCGATGCGGGGCGACATCTGGAAAATTTCCGCCGAGGGCGGCGAAGCGATCGCGCTGACGTCGGGACCGGCTTATCACTTCGAGCCGGCGTGGAGCCCCGACGGCCGGCGGCTGGCGCTGACGATGGACGTCGACGGTAATCTCGACATCGGCATCGTCGGGGCCGAAGGAGGTTCTGTCACCCGGATCACAACCGACCGCGCGGTTGACATCGAGCCGACGTGGAGCCGGGACGGTCGGGATCTTTATTTCGTGAGCGCGAGACGCGGTGGATTCCGTATCTATCGACACAACTTGACGACCGGCGCCGACTCAGAGATCGTCCGCGGAATCCAGCCCTCCCTCTCGACCGACGGGAAGCGGCTCGCTTACGTCGCGCGCGTGCCCGGACGCCTCGGTACGGGTGGGCTTTGGACCATCGACTTGCCTGGCGGCGAGCCGAAGCTGGTCCATTACGAAGAGACCGAGTATCGCATGAAGCCCGCCTGGACGCCCGACGGGTCGGCTCTTCTGTACGTCTCGGATGAAATGGGTTCGAACGACGTGGCGATCGTCGCGGCCGGCGGGGGCAATCCGATTGTCCTGACGGCCGACGGGCGCGATGAGTATGGGCCGACTCCCAGTCCCGACGGCGGCCGCTTTGCATTCGTCTCAAACCGTGCCGGCCCGACGGTACTTTATACGGTCGCCTCCGGCGGAGGTCCGTTGGCGTCGTGGCGGGAAGTGACGATCCGTTCGCGCAAGCCCCGCGCCCTCCAGGGCCGCGTGCGGGTGCGCGTTGTTGGGCCCGACGGCGAGAAGATGCCTGCGCGGATCCAGTTGCAGGCGAGCGACGGCCGCGCCTACTCGCCCGATGGTGGCTTCCACCGCGTCATCGCGTCGACCGAGACCCACTACTTTCACACCACGGGCGAATCCGAGATCGAAGTGCCCGCCGGGCGCACCACGATCGAGGCGATAAAGGGCTTCGAATACCGTCCGCGATCGGTGACGGTTGACGTTCCCGCCGGTGGCACCGAAACCGTTACGATTCGGCTCGAGCGTCTCGTCGACCTGCCGCGGCGCGGCTGGTATTCGGGCGACACGCACATCCACGATTTGCACCAGGGGCGCTTCGGTTTAACGCATGAAGTCTTTTTCAACCAGCTCGTGGCGGAAGACCTGCACGTCACCAGCGCGCTGATTCACATGGATGGCACGCGGCTGATGGGGCGCTGGAGCGATCTGACCGGTAAGCCGCATCCGTTGTCGACGCCTCACTATATCTTGCAGTACGGCGAAGAGTTTCGCGGGTCGTTGGGGCACATCGCGTTGATCGGCATCGACCGATACGTGTTGCCGTTCACCGGAGGAGGCCGCGCCACGGCGTACGCCGCGCCGGCCCCGGATTGGACCTACCTGGACGCCGCGGCCGCGCAGGGAGGCATCGCCGGATTCGTTCATCCCTTTAACCGCGGCATCTCCCGGCCGTCCGACGCGGCAAACTCGCTTATTCCAGTTGACGTGGCGTTGGGCAAGGGCGACTTCTACGATGTTTGTGCAATGGTGTCGGACGAAGTCGCGTCGGCTGAGATGTACTATCGCTTCTTGAACTGCGGATTTCGCATCGCCGCCACGTCGGGAACTGACAACTTTTCCGACGTCTGGCGCGATCCGCCGCCCGGCGGAGATCGCACTTACGTACGGGTCGACGGGCCGCTCACCATGGCGAACTGGATGGCGGGCATCAAGGCCCAGCGGACATTCGGCTCGACCGGGCCGCTGCTCTTTTTCGAGGTCGAGGGGAAACAGCCGGGGGATGAGATCGCGCTGGGCAAGGCCGCAAGCGATTCGCTCCGTGTGCGGGCCGAGGCCGTTTCGATCGCGCCCATGGAGCGGCTTGAGATCATCGTCAACGGTAAGGTCGCCAAGAGCGTGAGAGCGTCCGATCTCTTTCGTATCGTGCTGGACGACACCGTGCCGATTCCGCAAGGGGGCTGGATCGCTGCCCGCGTCGTCGGGCCTTCGTCTCGCTACGTGAGCGACAGCTATGCGTTTGCACAGACGAGCCCTGTCTACGTCGTGCGAAACGGACACCGGTTCACGTCGGCCGAGGACGCGAGGTTTCTTGCCGGCGCCGTAGACGCGTTGTGGGCGAGGCTTGAGGGCCAAAACCGCTGGGGCTCGCCCGCCGAACGCGAGGCGTTTCGTGCGGCCATCGAGCAGGCACGAGCGGTTTATCAAAGCATCGCCGAAGGGTCGCCCGGCAGCGATGGGAAGTGATCTGGCGAAGTTAGGGAGTTCGGATCACCGCTGGCAAACTTGCTGATTGCAGCCTCTACGATTATCGTATGGTTGTATCTATCCAGGCGTCAGTCAAAGAAGAGCTCGAATGCTTAGGGGGCACGCCATAATAAATTTGACATTTATCGCTCAAAATTGCGTTAGATTCAGTCGCGCTCGATTGAGCGAATCCACAGGCGTAGCCATTCTACATCGAGAAATTCGCGATTGAGAAGCGGCTGAAGATGACGTGATTTTGAGATGAGAACTGGTAAATTTATTTTGGCGTGCCCCCTTAGACGGGATGGGGGTAGGCATGGCCGATTCGTTTCGTCGGTCCCCCGGCCTATTGCTGGCCTTCAAAGGAGTCAATAATGAACAAACAACATCAGGCGAACACGGGCTATCAAGAAAAGACAGAACGTATCAACGCGTGGAGCAGGATTGGAAGCCTTACTGTAAAGCTAGTTTGGACGTTTGTTATAGTCATCGTACTTGCGTCTCTCGGCAACTATTTGTCAGTGAAAGATACGCCTTCCATGAAAGAGGATACAAGCATACAAACACCTAGGGAGAAACCAATTATAGAACCGATGGATTGGCATGAAATCGACCAAGCCATCGTGGATGGATTGATTGAATCACGCGTATCAAGTGAGAAACTTGCGTCCGCGAAACTGGAAGCATGGGTTACGAAACTAATGGTACGTGTAGATGATGACTTCCTAGGATGGTATTTTGGATACTGGAATCAACAGATCATGGGTCTAAAAGCACTATGGCATAGTGGATACCACTGGGTAGACGGAGATCACCCAACAGCCTCAGAGAAAATAACAGAAACTGTCCAGGAGCAATTTGCAAAAAGAGTGTTAAGGCCACAAATAGCCCAAATGGAGCTAGAACGAGTTACGCGTGAAGTAGTAAACCACTATACTATTTCACTAAGAAATACATTGAACGAGATACCTAAAACATATAATGTCCCCAAGAAAGACTGGGAAGCGCATTTAGATGATTTAGCCATCATTTCTTCTACTATTGAAGGAAACAGAGAAGTTGCGCTGTCACTCAAGGCAGTAGCGACATCAACGGCTGCAGGAACCGTTGTTTTCGCAAAAGCACTGACACCTGCATTTAAGGCAATGGGCTCTAAGGTTTCAGCAAAAATGGCGGGAAAAGCGGCAGCAAAAATGGCCACAAAGACAGGAGCAAAAGTGGCAGCAAAAGCGGGTGGGAAGCTTTTAGGCCCAATTGTTGGTGTGGGGATAATGATTTGGGATCTGTGGGATCACAACGCAACAAGAGATGAGAACAAACCCATTTTACGCAAGAATATCCAAGACTATTTGTATGAAATGAAGGATGTTCTGTTACATGACACTGAAAGCGGCGTCATGTCGGTAATATACACTGTTGAGGGGAATGTAGTAGATGCACTCTAAAATCACCCCATCTGTTTTCGTAGGAGGACGCGACCATGACTGACGCAAGCCGGGATGGATTGGGACGACGGGACTTGTTGAAGAGAGCCGCAGTAGTTTCTTTTTCGGGTGTGGTGAGTTCTCTGTCTGCCGGTCGAGCACAGGCCCAGCAGTCGACGAAGGCACACCAGGCCGGTGCTAAATCTCAGGTGATTCCACGGGAGGGGCGAATTAAAGGTGTCCCGTACCTTTATTCCGCTCTGTGTACCCTCAGCGTAGTATCGACCTACGCCTAGACCGAAACGAATCACATTGAGCGGCTATGTCTACCAGGTCTGT
>JADFHU010000226.1 GCA_022567055.1 Planctomycetota bacterium | reverse complement strand
CCTGTCTACGTAGTCATCGTTGACGGCGATCTCGATCTTCACTTTCTTCAGCAGATTCACTTCGAACTTGACGCCGCGAAAGCTCTCTTCGTACCCCTGCTGCGCTCCACAGCCCAGGGCATTGGTGACGGACATCTTACCGACGTCGGCCTCCATCAGGGCTTGCTTCACGTCATTGAGTTTGTGTGGCTGGATATAGGCAGTAATCAGCTTCATTTTCTCTTACCCCTCATTATGTCTCATTCATTGTCAATGCAGTCGTTCGGCGCAGTGCTTCAAAAATCACTTGGACGGTTCAAGACCAAGAACAACTGCTGGTTCCTAGTTTCTATTGCGAGTTTGAGCCTGGCAGAAAAACCAAAAAACTATACGTCTCTCGTCTCTAGAGAATGAGCAAGTCTTAGGTATTCGAGAAGATCTGGAATCCAGCGTAGGCTTCCATACCGTGCTCGCCGATGTCCAGGCCCTTCAGTTCCTCTTCTTCGGAGACTCGCAGGCCAATGGTGGCTTTGAGGCCCAGGAACAGCACCATTCCGACGCCAAAGGCCCAGATGAACCCTGCACCCACACCCAGCAACTGCACGCCCAACTGCCCCAAGCCGCCGCCATAGAAGAGTCCTGAATCCATGTTGAACAGGCCGCAGGAGAGGGTGCCCCAGGCACCGCAGACCCCATGCACACTGACCGCGCCGACGGGGTCGTCAATCTTCAAGACCCTATCGATGAAGATGACGGAGAAGACCACCAAGGCACCGCCAATGGCGCCGATGACAGCCGCTGCCAGGGGGCTCACACCGTCACAGGGAGCGGTGATCGAGACCAGACCGGCCAAGGCCCCGTTGAGTGCCATGGATGCATCTGGTTTTTTCAAGACCACCCAAGAGACGAGCATCGCCATGATCGCCCCCGCCGCGGCGGAGAGATTGGTGGTCACGGCAATGTAGCCAATCGAGCCGTTGCCGGTCGTGGTACTCCCGGGATTAAATCCGAACCAACCAAACCAGAGGATGAATACACCCAAGGCCGCCAAGGGAATGTTGTGGCCTAGGATGGCCTTGGCCTTGCCGTCAGGGCCATATTTGCCCAAGCGAGGCCCCAGTACGATCGCCCCGGCCAGGGCAAGCCAACCACCGACGGAGTGGACGACGGTCGATCCGGCGAAGTCCAGGAACCCCATGCCTTCCAGCCATCCGCCACCGTCCAGCAGGCCGCCCCAGGCCCAAGAACCGAAAATGGGGTAAATAAAGAGCGTAATAAAGAAACTGTAGACGAGATAGCTGATAAACTTGGTCCGTTCCGCCATGGCACCCGAGACGATGGTCGCGGCGGTCGCGGCAAAGACGGTCTGAAACATCAGAAAGGTCCAGTTCCAGCTCTCCACGCCCTCGCCCATGTCGGAGAGCATGAAATGGGTGGTCCCGAACCAACCGCCACTCTTACCAAACATCAGGCCGAAGCCGAGCAACGCAAAGGTGAGGGTTCCCACGGAGAAATCCATTAGGTTCTTCATGAGGATGTTGACGGCGTTTTTCGCCCGCGTGAAGCCTGATTCCAGCATGGCAAAGCCGGCCTGCATGAAGAAGACCAGGAAGGCAGCAATACAGGTCCAGACAATGTTGAGGTTGTTCTGCACCGCCTCGATGGCCTCGGCTGCCGAGGCCTCCGCTTCTTGGCCCAAGGCCGGCACGCATAACAGGCCAAGCAGTATTAGCAGACTCATTGTTTTTTTCATAGTTACAGACGCACCCTTTCTATGTCTTCAAACCTTTTCTCAATCACAAAACAGTCGTTTAGCAGATACTGTCTTCTGCCAGGCTCGTGTACGATTAAGCAATGGCCATGCCAGGCGTGCCGATCACGGTTAACTCCGATGGCAACAAACACTTACGAATGCGACAACGCGGCAATCTGATCCAAGGAGTGTTACAATATTGTAAGTGTTTCGTTGAAGTTTCACTTTTTTGGTGGTTTCTCAATCAAAGATCGTATTTGTCGTACAGGTGGCAAAAACTATGAAAGTCCGGAAATATCGGCGGGCCTATGACTGCGCTTAAACAGGCTCCGATAGTCAATCGCCAGATTCTTGATCTTGTAGCGGGTCATGCGGGCCGTGATGCCGAGCTGGCGGGACGCCGCACTAATATTGCCCTGGCAGCGTTTGAGTGCGTCCATGATCATATCGCGCTCTAGAGTTTTGATGCAGGTCTTCAGGGAGCAGGTGTCCTCCTGGCCGTTTCCACCCGGCACCTGCAAGGTCGGCGGCAGGTGACAGGCCAGGGCGGTCAAGTCTTATGCCGCTGACGCGCAGGGCCCTCCTCTTTCCTCTGCGGATTGTCCGGAGGGTCGTGGACAGTAATCAGTAATCAGTGATCAGTAATCAGTAATCAGTAATCAGTAATCAGTGATCAGTAATCAGTAATCAGTAATCAGTGATCAGTGATCAGTGATCAGTAATCAGTAATCAGTAATCAGTGATCAGTGATCAGTGATCAGTGATCAGTGATCAGTGATCGGTGGTCGGTAGTCGGTAGTCGGTAACTTAAGAATCCCCTGGAGATCGTCCCCAGCCGGATTCCCGCCCTAGCCCGCCGGACACGACCCCACAGACCCCTGACCCTACCCACTACGTTCCGAGAGCGCTCGGGCCAGCGTAACCGACCATCCCCCCAGGAGTATGACCACGAGGGCCATCAAGAGATGCCGCCATCTCAGATCTCGGTAGAGACGGGCAGCGAAGCGGGGGATCTTGCCCGTCACGGCCAAGTAGAGCACGGTCAGCGAAGCGCCGACGATGACCATATTCACAAGGGTGGCGGCGGGCTGAAGGGTGAACGCATGCCCGATCTCCCCGCGCACGAGTGCCCGAGTGGAGGTGGTCCAACCACAGGTGATGCAGGGCAGGTGGGTCCGTTGCTTGAACCCGCAGGGGTTGAAGAGTCTTCCCACATCGAAACCCAGGACGGTTTCCAAAAGAAACAACCCTGCAAAGCCACCGGCGACCAGGAGAAACAGCAGCAGTCCGATCTTTCGCTCTTTGGGAGAGGCTCTTTCCATCGGAGGGGTTCATTTCGATCTTGAAAAGTGGTCTCTGATCTTTTCGGCACTGGGCCTTTCGATGACACCCACTTCTGTGATCAAGGCGGTGATGTCGCTTGCCTGCACCACATCGAAGGCCGGATTGTATACACCCACGCCGGCCGGTGCGAGGTCTACCCCTTGGAGAGTGGTCACTTCCTCCGCTGAACGCTGCTCAATCGTGATGGCCTGGCCGTTTTCTATGGAGAAGTCGAAGGTGCTGGAAGGGGCCGCGATGTAGAATGGTATCTGGTGCGCGCGGGCCAGGATGCTTAGACTGTAGGTCCCGATCTTGTTCGCGGCATCCCCATTGGCGGCGATGCGATCCGCACCGGTCACGATGGCATGGACCTGGCCCTGTTTCATCAACCAGCCGGCCATGTTGTCACAGAGGATCCTCACCTCGATACCGGCGCGCTGCAACTCACAGGCGGTGAGTCTGGCGCCCTGTAGCAGCGGCCGCGTCTCATCCGCATAGACGGTAAACGAACGGCCTCTCTTATGGGCCTCAAACATGAGGGACAGGGCCGTTCCCTGTCCTGCGGTGGCCAGTGCACCGGCGTTGCAGTGGGTCAGGACGCCGCATCCCTCCCCAATAAAACGCTCACCATGCTCACCGATGCGTTGACACATGACCACGTCCTCCCGGCAGATTGCCTCTGCTTCCGCGAAGACCACGGCTAGGAGGGCATCCTTGTCGGCCTGGGCCTGATCGGCCACCAACTGCTCGGCGGAGCGCCGCACACGATCCAAGGCCCAAAAGAGATTCACCGCGGTCGGACGCGAGCTTGCCAGATAGTGGGCCTGCTGAATCAGGTCTTTGAGGGCCCCGCACGCGTCGGTCGCCTTAGACTGCTGTAGCGCCAGCACCAGCCCATAGGCGGCGGACACGCCGATAGCGGGCGCCCCCCGGACGGCTAAGGTTTTGATCGCCTGCCAGAGTTGGGCGGTGTCCCGACAGACAAGCTTGGACCAGGTGCCCGGCAACACGCGTTGGTCTATCAGTTCCAGGTGACCTTGACAGTCTCCAATCCATTGAAGTGCAGACCTTATCTTCATAATACTCACCTCCCACGAAGTGGGCCGAAGTCGACTCTTAGGCACTCTAACAAAACCAGGGTTGTGACGAGGTCGAGCGAAAAGGCCGAGGCCAAGGCGGCAGGTGAAAAAGGACCGGAGGCGTGCTGAAGCACGTCGAGGACCTTTTTTGCCGACAACACAGGCATCGGTCTTTGCAGCCGACCGCAGTAGATCATGGTTTTGTTAGAGTGCCTTAATCCCACCGATTTCTCACGAAGATGCATGTTTTTCCAATAGCCTCTTCAAATAGCGTGCGGTATAGCTCTCTTCGCAGGTCACGATGTCCTCGGGGGAACCCGTCACCACCACATGGCCACCGGCATCGCCGCCTTCCGGACCCAGATCGATAATGTAGTCCGCCATCTTGATGACGTCCAGATTGTGTTCGATCACGATCACGGTGTTGCCCATATCCGTCAGGCGTTGTAGCACCGCGAGCAGGTTGTGGATGTCCGCGAAGTGCAGACCCGTGGTCGGCTCGTCCAGGAGATAGAGCGTATGGCCGGTGGCGTTCTTGGCCAGTTCCGAGGACAGCTTGACCCGTTGGGCTTCGCCGCCCGAGAGCGTCGTGGAGGACTGTCCCAATTGAACATAGCCTAGACCGACGTCACACAGGGTCTGGAGGATGCGAACCACCTTTGGAATACTGGCAAAGAACTGTAATGCCTCTTCGATGCGCATATCCAAGACATCCGCGATGTTTTTTCCCCTATAGATGATTTGCAAGGTCTCCGGGTTGTAGCGGGTTCCCTTGCACTCCTGGCAGATCACATAGACATCGGGCAAGAAGTGCATCTCAATCTTCTTGGTGCCCTGCCCTTTGCATGACCCACAGCGGCCTCCTTTCACATTGAAACTAAAGCGGCCCGCCTTGTATCCGCGAATCTTGGCTTCCCGCGTCAATGAAAAGAGCTTGCGGACCTCGTCAAAGGCACCCGTGTAGGTCGCGGGGTTGCTACGGGGTGTCTTGCCGATCGGAGATTGGTCAATCTCAATGATCTTGTCGATGAGAGAGGTCCCCAGGATGCTCTTGTGTTTGCCGGGCCGCTCGCGCGACTGATACAGACACCGTTTGAGGGCCTTGAGAAGGATCTGGTTGACCAGCGTACTCTTACCCGACCCGGATACGCCGGTCACGCAGACCAACACGCCCAGCGGAAACTTGACACTGATATCCTTTAAGTTGTTTTCCTGGGCGTGTTTGATCTCGATGCACCTGCGCAGGTTGTATTTTCGCCGTTTGCTGGGCAGGGCGATGACGCGTTTACCCGAGAGGTACAATCCGGTCAGCGACTTTTCACAGGCCAGGATGTCCTCCAGGTTCCCCTGGGCAACCAGCTGGCCGCCGTTGCGACCGGCAGCCGGGCCAATGTCCACGATATGATCTGCGTTGCGAATGATGTCTTCATCATGCTCCACCACGATCACGGTATTGCCAATCTTGGTCAACTGCTTCAGGATCCCCAGCAAGCGTTCGTTGTCCCGCTTGTGGAGTCCGATGGTGGGTTCGTCGAGCACATAACAGACGCCCACCAACCCACTGCCTACCTGCGTGGCGAGACGGATGCGCTGCGCCTCCCCTCCGGACAGCGTACTGCTGATTCGGTTGAGCGTGAGATAACCCAATCCCACGTTCTTCATGAAGCCCAGCCGGGCCTTGATCTCCTTGAGAATCTGGTAGGCGATGATGGTCTTTTCCTTGTCCAGGCGAAGTTCCCGAAAGAATCGCTCCGCCTCCTCGATACTCATGCGGGTGAGGTCCGCAATGCTCTTGCCCGCGACCGTTACAGCAATGGCCTCGGTGCGGAGGCGATTACCCTCACAGGCTCGACAGGCTTGTTCGGACAGATAGCCATGCAGCCGTGCCTTGACAAACTCACTGGACGTGGTTTTCCAGCGCCGGGAAAGGTTGGGTATCACGCCTTCAAAGGCTATGCCCAACTTCTGGGTATCGCGATCATGGGTCCCGAACATTAACACACGCAGGGCCTCCTTGGGGATATCGCAGTAGGGCATGGACTTCGAGATCTCCAAGTCTCTACAAAACCGTTTGACCAGACGGTTGTAGAGGATATTCATGCGTTTGCCCCCCTTGCGCCAAGCGCTGATGGCCCCGTTTTCCAAGGAAAGACTCTTGTCCGGAACGATCAATTCAGGATCAAATTCCAGGATCGTCCCCAGCCCATCACAACTGGGACAGGCGCCATGCGGGCTGTTGAAGCTGAATAGGCGCGGGGACAGCTCTTCCAGGCTCGCTTCGGGGTGGTTCGAGCAGGCGAACTTTTCGCTGTACACCACCTCCTCCCAGACATCCCCCGGGCCCCCTTCACGCGGTTGCGAGATCAACACGAGCACCGTCCCGTCAGCCAGCTTGAGGGCCGTTTCAATGGAGTCCGCCAGGCGAACCCGGGCCGCCTCCTTCACGACCAGCCGGTCCACCACCGCCGCGATATCGTGGGTTTGATTCTTTTTCAGATCAGGCACATGGCGCAGATCGAAGACCTCGCCATCCACGCGCACACGGACATAGCCCTCGCGCTGGATACCCGCAAAGATCTCCTTGTGCTCTCCCTTCTTGCCGTGGACCAATGGGGCACAGATCTGAATCTTTGACCCCTCCGGGCGCGCGAGGACGGACTCCACGATCTGCGATGAATGCTGGCTGGTGATCTCCTGCCCGCATACCCAACAGTGGGGTTGCCCCACCCGGGCGAACAGCAGACGGAAGTAGTCATAGATCTCCGTGGTCGTGGCGACGGTCGAGCGCGGATTGCTGCTGCCGCGCCGCTGTTCAATGGCAATGGTGGGCGGTAAGCCCGATATCTCGGACACGTCCGGCTTCTGCAGCTTTTCCAGAAACTGGCGGGCATAGGCACTGAGTGACTCCACGTACTTCCGCCGGCCTTCCGCATAGATCGTATCGAAGGCCAACGAACTCTTCCCGGAACCACTGATCCCGGTGATGACGACCATCTTGTCACGAGGGATTCGCAACGATACATGCTTCAGATTGTGCTCCGCAGCACCGCTGATCCTGATGGTCTTGTCCAATTCCATGCTCGATTCGATCTCCCGAGAGTGCTGTCTGGCCCTGCACGGACACTGCAAACCTTTCCACTTTAACAAGAATGAGGCAAGAGGCAAGCGGTGGGTCAGTGATCAGTAATCAGTCGTCGGTTATCAGCTGTCTGGTTTGGGGGAAAACTGATTACTGTTCCCTCCGCGGCCTGCTGTTGACCTTCAACGAGGTTTCAAGTACCATCCAGTCAGGGTTCACAGTTCGAGAATGGCTAAGGACACACCATGAGCTTCTACAAGATATTCATGTTTAGCATGATTCCGGCCTTGGCAATTGGATGGGTACTCTATTGGCTTAGAGAGCGAAAGCTGGACGCCGAGGAGGCCAAAGAACCGCATAAAACCACTTCCGAGACCCTAAAGAAATCGCGGAGCGAGGTCTCCACTTGGGCCCAGCAGATGGCCGACTTCAAAAAGCCTCCCGGACCCGGCCAGCGCGAAGAGCAATCGGATTAGGGATCAGGCCCTGTCGGGCCCTTCATCCCCCCATATTATCTTTGACATCTCAAAATAATTGCAGTCTAATGCCGCATCCTCGATTTTAGGGTCGGTGCCCGAGTGGTTAAAGGGGATGGGCTGTAAACCCATTAGCGTAAGCTTACGCTGGTTCGAATCCAGCCCGGCCCAGTGAGTGACATTGCAGATTCTGACATGCGTTCACATCTTCCCTTCGCTTTTCCCCTGTTGCGGCCGGACCCTATGTCCGATTCTGTCTCACTTTTTCCTGTTGACGCAATAGGGGATCGGCAAGAAATAAATTGGACAGTTTAGGGTCCAAGTGTGCTCCATATT
>JADFHU010000225.1 GCA_022567055.1 Planctomycetota bacterium | reverse complement strand
CAGCACGCCGGGATGCGATTGCCGTTCTCACACCGGCCCAGTTGGAGCTCATCTCTCCCATGGCAACCGAGCCGGTGATACTCGGCAAGCTGCAGCGAACCTATGCATCGTGCGATCAGTGTGCCCTGCCAGGTCAGTGCCCGGAGGGATGTGAACTTGACCATGCCCACAAAGCCCTAAACGTCGATGAGCATGCGGCAGGCCACGATCACGACCACGATCACGATCATGACCACAACCACTGATTTACCCGCTTAGCGGCCTTCAACAAGAAAAAAATGCCCCTCTCAGCGAGGCCCCATTTCTTGGGGCCTCTTGTCCTTTTGCCTGCCTCCCCTCGTTTTCGTAGTCAGCGCAGCGATTGTCGTTGTCGAAATCGATGACACTGATACAGTCCCAAGCCGCTGGTTCGATGACGACAACGACCATGATTGGGCGTGTATCGCTGAATCGAGCCAGGCCTCAGTTCTCTTTGCACAGTGCCCCAGGAATAGTATAGAATGGAGGAGATAAGCATCTTCATTATTAGAGAAATCTTTGGAGAAAGCGCAATGCAGAGACTGAAAAATTTCGTGAAATCAACGGTAATCGGTGGTCTGTTGGTCGTGCTGCCCTTGGGCATCATGTTGGCCGTAATGGCGTGGCTTTTCAAGACCGTCCATGAACTGATCGCCCGCCCGGCAAAGTGGACACACCTGAACGAATGGCCAGTCCTGGCGGACATTGTGGTAATCCTCTTGCTCATCGCAGCCTGCTTCGTCATCGGTGTCTTCGTTCGCACCCGACTGGGCAAATTTGTCTACTCCCTTATCGAGACAAAACTCTTGGCCAAAGCGCCCGGCTATTCGCTGGTCAAAGAAACGGTTTTTCAGTTCCTGGGCAACAAGAAGTCCCCCTTCTCCTCGGTGGCCCTGGCCCAGATATTCGGCAATGAGACCATGGTTTCCTGTTTCGTCACCGATACGCACGAGGATGGCAGTTGTACGGTCTTCGTGCCCACCGGTCCCAATCCGACCTCCGGCAACATCTACCACCTCGAGGCAAAATACGTTCATCCCGTGGACGTCTCGGTTGAAGATGCCATGCGATCGATCATCAGTTGCGGAGCAGGCTCCTCCTCGCTCCTGAAAAAGCTCAAGGATACAGAAAAATCATGAACCATCCTAAGTCAACCATCCTCAATGGCTTGGCCTGCCTGAGTGTTCTCACGGTCTCCGCTCTCAGCGGCGCCCAAGTCGATCCCAATGAGCCGGTTTCTCTGGCATTCGCCGCGACGCCCGACAAGGTCTCCCTCTTCGACGGCCGCTCGCTAGGCAACTGGAAGAAGACGGATTTCTTCGGTCAGGGAGAGGTCTCCGTCGAGAACCAGACCATCGTGTTGGGGCAGGGCCAGGACATGACGGGCATCACCTGGGCCGGCCCGCTGCTCCGCATGAATTACGAAATCCGGCTCGAGGCCAAGCGAGTGGCGGGCAACGATTTTTTCTGTGGCTTGACTGTTCCCGTCGGTGATCAATACTGCTCCTTCATCTGCGGTGGCTGGGGCGGCAGCCTGGTGGGGATCTCCAACGTGGATTGGTACGATGCCGCCAACAACCAGACGAGCCGCCACGTGGACTTCAACAACGGGCAGTGGTACACGATTCACGTCCGGGTCACCGAAAAACTCCTGCAGGCCTGGATCGATGGGGAACTCCTGGTCGATCTGGACACCGAGCAGCATCGCTTCTCCGTACGGCATGAGGTGGCGAAGTCCCGTCCCCTCGGCGTGGCCACCTGGCAGACGGCGGCCGCCCTGCGCAACATCTCCATTCGCCGCTGCGACCCCGTCGACCGCTATCTGGAGACCTTCGCTTACACCCCCAAGCCCCTGGCGGGATGGACCCTGCAGGTCAGTGAGACCCTGGAATACGAACACCCTGAGACGCTGCAGGAGATCCTCAAAGAATTGGAGTACCCGTTAGAGCGAATCCGCCGTGTCGTGCCGGCGGGCCCGCTGGCAAAGCTGCAGAAGGTGCCCCTCTGGCTCGAACATCAGGACAGAGACCTGGCCACCACCTGCTATCACATCAGCCGCGAGTGGTTGCGCGTGCGCGGGTACAACCCCGATAAGGCGGACGGCGTCGAGATTGCCCATGCGGGGAGGTTTCTGGAGGAGAGTGTCGGCCCCTCCAACCTGATGCTGCACCCGCTCGCCCGCGCCTATCACGACCGTGTTCTGGGGCACGACCATCCAGGCATCAAGAAGGCCTACGCGGCCGCCCAGGAAAAGGGTCGCTATGAAAAGGTGCTCCATATCGGTGGGTCACACAGACGCCACGAGGCCCTGCAAGACGAGCAGGCCTATTTCGCGGAGGGCACCGAGGCCTTCTTCGGCACCAACGACTACTACCCCTTCGTCCGGGCCGAACTCAAGATTCACGATCCGACGTTGTATGCGTTGTTGACGGAGGTCTGGGAGGTACGAGAGCCTTGATGGGTTAAGAGCCTAGTCGGAGGTCCCTTCCTCTTCTTCTGCCTCTTCCTCCGCCTCTTCCTCCGCCTCTTCCTTGGCACCCAGGCGCTGCTCAAAGTCATCGAGTCGTTCCGCCAGTTTCTTGTTCTCTTCGGCGAGGTCCGTGACCCGTTTCCGTAGTTCGACCACTTCTTGGGCCACGATGGGGGTCTCCTTGCGCAGTGCCTCCAGTGCGTCCCGTGCCGCGCGATCGACTCGCCTGCGGCCAGTCGATTCAAAGGTCTCGACGATGGCGATGGCCTGTGGGTCGGCGAGTCCCCCCAGGCCGCTGATGGCCCCGGCCTGCACGCGTGCCCGGGGGTCATTGACAAAACCTGCCAGGAAGTCACGGATGAACCCTTTTTCATCCAATTGGCCGGCCAGGCGGCCCAGTGTCCGCAGGGCGCTGCCGAGGCCCGAGGCGGTAAACTCGGTATGGCGTTCTCTCAACGCCTGTTGCAGGGGTGTGACAAAGACCGGGTCGCCGCGTTTGGCCATGGCCGCCACGGCGGCTTCCGCAATGCGGTTCTGGAAAGAGGGTCGGTCGAGACTGCCGATCAGGAGACGATCGACGTCAGCATGGTGGTAGCGTCCCAGGCTGCGGATGCAGGAGGTGACCACCACGGGATTGCTCTCCCCCTCGACCTGCTCCAGCAGGATGATGCGGGACCGGTCACGGTAAAACTCACCCAGGTTGACGAGGACCCGCTCGCGTACCCGCTCGTCGGGCTGCTCCAAGGATGCGGCCAGGGCGTCGTAGGCCCTGTCGTTGTGGATCTCCTGTAGTGCGTTGGCCGCCGCCATACGCGTTCCGTAGAACGCAGCCTGATTTAGTTGTGTCTTGATGTGATCGATGGTGGTCTGATCGTCGTGGGACTCCAGGGCCCGCAGGGCCAAAAACTGCCCGATGACATCCTGCTCGCGCGCCAACTGGGCGTAGAGCATAGGCTTTGATTTCTTGAAATCAATCTCGGCCAGCAGGGTAAAGTCCGGATCGAATCGCACGATCTCGGGTTTCGCATCCAGGGCCACATAGACATCCTGAGGCGCCTCCTCGATGACCACTTCGTGATCAACGGCCACACCGTCGATCATGAATCGAAGGGTGGCGGGAAGACGGAACGTAATAGCCCCCTTGTCCTGGGAAGGCGTCTGCTTGATCGAGACCTTGGCCAGACCCTCGGTCTGGGACCAGGTGTAGCGCAGGGTGAGCTTGGGAAAGCCCGCGTAGTAGACCCACTGGTCGAAGAACTGATCATAGGGCTGACCCGACAGATCTTCGATGACCGAGCGTAGGTCGGCGGTCTCCACGGTGCCCAGGGCGTGACGTTCCAGGTAGGTCCGAATGCAGCGACGGTAGAGGTCTTCACCCAAGCGGGATCGCAGCATGTGCAGGACCCAGCCGCCCTTCGCGTAGGCTCGGTAATCGAATTGCTGGCTTTCCGAGTTATAGGTCCGATGGTAAATGGCAAGTTGATCCGCCTTCTGACGGAAAATGCGTTGGGCGTCCCGATAGAGATCATAAAGAAAACGATCGCGGCCAAAACGGTGCCCGAGATAGAGGTTCTCGTAGAAGGTAGCGAAGCCCTCGTTGAGCCAAAGGTTGGTCCAGTCCTTGCACGTGACATAGTCCCCAAACCACTGGTGGGCCAATTCATGGGCCACCAGGGAGAGACTGCTACGCAGCCGGCCGCAGTCGGCTGTGAAGAGCGTTCGATGGGTGAGGATGGTGGCCGAGGTATTCTCCATGCCGCCGGTCACGAAGTCCTCTACCACGATTTGATCATACTTCACCCAGGGATAGGGCACCCCGATCTCCCGCTCGAAATAGTCCATCATGTCGGCGGTGCCGGCAAAGGAATTGGCCGCCACGGCTTGGTAGCTCTTCGGCACATAGAATCCCAGGGGAATATCGCGATGCCGCAGCGAGATCTTCTCAAAGTAGCCCGCGGTCAGGGCGATCAAATAGCAGACATGGGGTTTCTCTTGATGCCAATGGGAGACCTTCAGGCCGTTGGACACCTCTTCGGACACCAAACGTCCATTTGAGATGACCGTCATGTCGGCGGGGACGCGGCAGATGACCTCCGAGGTGAAGCGTTCATTGGGATAGTCATAGCAGGGAAACCAGTGGCGGGCCTCATGGGCTTCCCCCTGGGTAAAGAGATGCATGTTCTCCGGCCGGTAGCCCAGTTCCGGCGTGCGAAAGTAGAGACCCTGCTTGGGTTCGGCTCGGTAGCGAATGTGGACGGTCACCCGCTCTTGCGGGTCGATGGCCTTCTCAAAGTGCACCGTGATCTGATGGTCCTCCGCGTGCCAGGCGGAGATGTCCCGCTGGGACCAGATGGCTTCGACCTCCAGGTCACAGGCATCGAGGACCAGCTCGTGCAGCGGCTCGAGGAGCGGTGTAAAGGTGATATCCGTGACACCCGCAATGCTGCGGGCCAAGAAGTCGGGAGTGACATCGATCTTGGTGTGCAAGATATCCACCCTCCGCTGCGGCGCGTACTTGCGGCTGGACTCGGTAGCCCCTGCGCTCCACGCCAAGCTGACCAGCAGTGACGCGATGCAAAGCTGTCGTTCTCTCATGTTTGACATACCCATCCTTTCCACGAAGTATACAAGTGCAGGGTCAATACCCGCCCGGCGGCAGATGCTCTTTGAGATAGCGAGTTAAGAGCCCGTACAGATGCAGGCTCGTGTTCTTGCCCTTGCTGATGCGATGACGACGATTGGGGTAGGCCATCATCGTAAACACTTTGTTGTGTTCGACCAGTTTGTTCACCAGGGCCTCGCAGTTCTGATAGTGACAGTTGTCGTCACCAGTACCATAGACCAGTAGTAGGTCGCCCTGCAGGTGCTGCGCAAAGGTGATGGGTGAGCCCTGGACATAATCCTCTTCATTGTCCTGGGGCAGCCCCATATAACGTTCCTGGTAGATGGTATCGTAGTAGTGCATGTCTGCCACAAAGGCCACGGCCATGCCCACGTGGTAGAGGTCGGGGTAGCGAAAGAGCGCGTTGAGCGTCATGGATCCGCCCCCGCTCCAACCCCAGACGCCCACTCGGTCGGCATCAATATAGGGCCGCTGCTTGATCAGCGTCCTTAGGGCCGCTGCCTGATCCTCGGCAGGCAACAGGCCAACTTTGCGATAGACGCACTTGCGCCACTTGCGGCCCTTGGGGGCCGGCGTGCCGCGATTGTCGATACTGACCACCAGGTAGCCCTCTTGCGCCAGCATGCGATGCCAAAGGACTCGTTTGCCGGCCCAGCTATCCTTTACCGTCTGGCCCGCCGGCTCGCCGTAAACGTAGATCAGCAGCGGATACTTCCTGGTGGGATCAAAATCGGGCGGCTTGATGCACCAGCCATCGAGTGTCACGCCATTGGCATCCACCCGAAAGAACTCCGAGGGTGTCGGCGTCAAGGCGTCCACCAGACCGGCGAGTGATTCATTGGCCTCTAAGACGCGAACGGGATGAAGGTCCGGCAGACGTACCAGATCGGTCACGGGCACGCGGTCAAATTGTGACCAGGTATGTACGGCCCAGTCTGCCTTCTCCGAGATCGAATAACTGTGCGTGCCCGGTTGGTCTGCGGGTGTGACACGCTGTGCTGCCCCTCCGGCCAGCGGCAGGCGATAGAGATAACGCTGGCCCGGATCCTCCGGAGAGGCCATCACATAGATCCACTGGCGGTCTTCATCCACCTTGACCACGGAGATCACGTCATAGAGACCCGGACTCAGGAGTGTGGCCTCGCCCGAGTCACGTGATACACGGTAGAGATGACTCCAGCCATCTCTTTCGCTGAGCCAGAGAAAGGAACGTCCATCCTTGGACCAGAGCGGACGCACATCGGGATTCAACCAAGCGTCGTCCCGATCGGTAAACATCAGCCGGGGCTCCGAGGGGACACCCTCGACGACCTCAGAGAGATAGACATGGTGGGTATTCTGTAGACGGTTCAGCTGCTGAATAATCAGATCGTTGCTGTCTTCCAGCCAATCCATGGCCTGGATGTAATGCTCTCGCGGGTCGCCCGGGATATCAAGCCAATGGGTTTCGCCGCCGCGGGCCGAGACCACCCCCACGCGAACGGCGGGATTGGTCTGCCCCGCCTTGGGATACTTCAACCGTGTCACCTTATGATAGAGGGCGTCGGTGGTATTGACCAGGGAGATGGCCTCCACGCCCTCCGTGTCGAACTGCCAGTAGGCCAGGTGTTCTCCGTTGGGACTCCAACGGAACGCGTCACGAACTCGCAACTCCTCCTCATAGACCCAGTCGGAGGTCCCGTTGATGATCTCGTCCGAGGCACGCTGGGTCACTTGCCGAATCGAGCGGTCGGCCAGAGTTTGCACATAGAGATTCTTCTCATTCACATAGGCCACCTGGCTGGCATCGGGACTCAACTTGGCAAACATCAGGCTGGCCGCCTCGGCGTCGCCGCCGATCTGAAAGAGGTCATTGCTGTCCACGTCGAGCAGCCAGTAGTCGCCTCGGGTCTTCGTACGCCATACCTGCACGGCGTCACAGAAGAGCAGGCAGGTCTTACGATCCTCGGACCACTGGTAGTCCTCGATGACCAGGGGCTCCGACTGCGAAGGAGGCACCAAGCGGGAGGCCGCGATGTGCACCGTCGACTCACCGGTGTTGGGATCGGTAAACACCACCTCCTTGACACCATTGGCGTCAACGACCTCTTTGAGTTGCATATACCCCGAGCCATCCTCGAGCCAACGGACCCGTTCGACCGACTTTGCCTTAAAGTCGTTTGAATCGTATATGCGCTCTAGGGTCAGCCGGCCGGGATCTGTCGCGGAGACCGCGCCCTTTACCTTATCGTCGGCAGCCCAACTCTGTTTCACTCCCCAGTTCGACCGACCGGTTGCACAGCTCCCTGCCAATCCCAACACACCCAATAGAAAAAAACACAGGTGCCTCTGTCTCATGATAGTACTTCCTTGCAAGAATAGAGCCTCCAGTTTGCCAGCAATATCACCCAAGATCCTACCCGTAATGGTCTCCGCCGTCTACGCCGGGACTGTGATGGGGCGAGTCGATCCACCCTGGCGGGCACGGAAGTCCTGGCCTGGCAACGACACGTTCCCGAACGGGTCACCGGCATTCAAGAACGCCGATGTCACCGCATACGTCGTACCCAACGTCGTCTTCAGCGCGGCCATCGCCGGCGTCGCCAACACCCTGATGATGTCGGCTTTCGAAAGGACGCATGAGTTTGGCATGCTGCTCGCGGTCGACTGTGGGCCCAAGCGAATTGTACGCTAGCGCGGCTTAGGGATCGGCAAGAAATAAGTTGGACAATTTGGGGTCCAAGTGTGCCTCATATTTGGTCGCGCCCGATTGAGCGAAACCACAGGCGTAGCTTTTCTACGTCGCGGATTTTGCGATTGAGAAGCGATCAAAGAGGGGGTGCAATTGGGCATTCAAAAGTCCAAGTTATTTCTTGCCGGTCCCTTAGCACCCTTCAACAAACTTTTTTAAGCTGTCTAACAGATTATCTTCTACTTC
>JADFHU010000224.1 GCA_022567055.1 Planctomycetota bacterium | reverse complement strand
TCGGAGGCTTAGGAGTTGTGCAAAAACAAATCATTGGTTTTACGCTCAGATTTGCGTCAGATTCGTTCGTGATCGATTGAGCGAAACCGGAAGTCTGCCGAGGCAGATTGAGGATTCGCGATTGAGGAACGGACGAAGATGGCGTGAAGATGAGATGGAAAACGGGGGAGTTATTTTTGCACGACGAATTACTTCAACTCTTTTCGGGAAAGGGGGGGTATCCACTTCACGTAAGTGCTCTCCATAATGTTGTGCTTTCTCTCAATGATTTGACGGTATGGCAATGGCGATGTGAAAACGGCCTGTTGCATAAGACGGTGGAATAACATGCCAGGTATCGACATGACCGCATTGAAGTTGTCGAGGGACGCCCACAAATCTTCCTGGCTGTCGGTGCTGAGGGTGAGTCCGGCCTCCTCAAAATCCTTTACCTTCGGCACAGACGAATCCAGCGGCGATTCCAAGGATTGATTGCTTCATGGGGTCGATCCGATGTTTCCCAATGATCTCATAAATCCTCCCAGAGGGGGTCTGTTACCGGTTTTTCGGCGTTGCCCGTGAATTCACAGCCAAGGACCTCCAACCCATGCTAGAGAACCCGTTGCAGAGGGTTTACTCTAGCATGGAGCAGCCGGCAACCACAGAATTCGCTTGATTCGCCTCGCCGACAGGTTATACTGAATCAGTGACAGTGAGGCAGGTAAGTGGACACGGGCCCTGCCTGGAGCACCCCGAGGCGGCGCAATAGGCCCGGTCGATCATTAGGAGCCAAGCCGATGCCTTCGAAGCCGAAAAAAAGTCTGGGTTTTACTCTGATTGAACTCCTGGTGGTCATCGCTATCATCGGCGTCTTGATGGCGATACTCATGCCGGCTCTACAAATGGTGCGTAAGCAGGCCTGGGGCATCACATGCCAGGCCAATCTGCGCTCGATCGGCTTCGCCTGCAATTTCTTTGCTCAGGATAACGACTACAAGATTCCTCGCGGGAGTGATCTCAGAAACCAAAATCCCAACAGGGAGACCACACGCTGGCACAATGTCTTGCTGGATTATCTGGAAAAGAAGCCTGACGATGCAGACTACCGCAATGTCAAGGTCTACAACTGTCCGGCCTATCCCGACAAGGACCAGACCGTCTGCTTTGTGATCAACTCCTTCGATCCCGATCCTGCCGTGGAGCGGGATACCCCTGAGTTGACCCCCATCGATGTTATGCGCGATCGGGCCGTAACGGTCTATCTGGCGGACAATCAAGACGGCTCCTGGCGGCCGGTCCTTACGCAAGAGGGGGGCCCGGGCTGGGGCACGGCCGATGTGTTCCGTGCCCAATTTCTGCCCGGCTATGTCATCCGGCAGGCGGGACTGGTGGGGGCCGGCTGGTCACAGCAGAGTGATCTCAACTACAACGGCACCAGGGTGGCCCATGCTCGACATCGCCAGGGTCACAATGCCCTGTTCTTCGACTGGCACGTCGGCTATGTACCGGCGGAAGAGAGCGTTGCGGAAAACTGGCGACCTAAAATGAGGTAGCCGAGGTGGAGGCTTGCTTCAGCTCTTTTCGGGAATCATCTCGGGAAAAGAGAACTTGTCAAGGCTCAGAAGGATTCTTCGGAGTCGTCATGGGCAAGACATGTAGAGTCTGCTAAGAAGGAGGCATCACAGTGATGGAATCGATTTCCAACATGAAACGTAACCGAGTATCTACAAACGAAGAAGGAGTGATGGTATGGAAAAGAAAATGACTCAGAAAAAACGAAGTTCATGGAAGCTGCTGACAGTATTGGTGTTGGCGGTGTCAACGTCCCTGTGCTCGGCGACGATCGGGCCGGTCGACAGCGTCGAAACCGATAACCCCGCCGGGAGCCCACCCTACAACATCCTGAGTATTACCGTGGGCAACTACACCGTCGATGCGGACCAACTCGGGTCGGGGACTTCCACCACAACACTGGATCCGGTCAATGGCGTTGAACTGCCGGTACTTGACAATTTGGAACTCAGTCTGACTTATATTGCCGGGGAGACTACGGATGCCTTTACGGTCCACATGTTCGGCGGCAAATTGTGGAAAAATTCAAATGGTGACAATCCCGATTTCTTCCTCTTTGAAGCCGGCGGTAACGACAGTCCCAATTTAGCCGCGATCCTGCCCGGCGGTGCGGTCGGTCGGACGGTCACAGCTACCAATAGTCTGTGGGGCGGTATGGGTGCCGGTTTTAACGGCACCAACGGCCAAGAAATCTTCGGGGTGTCCTTCGCGATTACCGACCTGCTGGACGCCAGCGGCACTCCGCTGACCAACAGCAGTGTCATTGAGGGGCTTGCGATCGACGGTCGTAACGGCCTGGACCCCGGGGCCTGGTTTGCGGTGATGCCGCCCTTAACCTTGGCTCAGAATCCCATCCCTGCAGACGAATCTACGGATGTGAATAGGGATGTGATCCTTGGCTGGCAGGCGTCTGAACTCGCGAACACTCACGATGTCTACTTCGGAATCAACTGGGAGGATGTCAACGCAGCCAGCACAACCAATCCACTGGACGTGCTGGTCAGTCAGGGCCAGGACGCCACGAATTGGGATCCTGGACGTCTTGAGTTCGACCAGACGTATTACTGGCGGGTGGACGAAGTCAACGGCGCCCCGGACTTCACCCTCTTCAAGGGAAATGTCTGGAGCTTCACCGCAGAGCCCTTCTCTGTCCCGATCAGCAACATCACGGCCACGGCCTCCAGCTCGTTCGGCGCTTCCGTGCCTGAGAAGACCATCGACGGTTCTGGTCTGGCGGACGATCTGCATGGGGTTGCCGCATCCGACATGTGGATCAGCGGGGGAATCCCGGCCACGATCGAGTACGCCTTCGACCGGGCCTACAAGCTGCATGAGCTTTGGATCTGGAACTCGAATCAGCTCATCGAGTCCTTCGTGGGATTCGGCGGCAAAGATGTTGTCATCGAATACTCTGTAGACGGCGAGAACTGGACCGTTCTCGAAGGCGTCGGGCCGCTGGCCCAGGGGCCGGGCACTGAGGGCTATGCGCACAACAACACCATTGCTTTCGGTGGTGCCGTGGCCCGGCATGTCCGAGTGACCATCAACAGCGTACAGGGTATCGCGCCTCAGGCCAGCCTGAGTGAGGTACGGTTTTACTACATTCCGGTCAACGCACGGGAACCGCAACCGGCTTCCGGCTCGGTCGATGTGCCTCCGACCACCCACTTGAGCTGGCGGGCGGGTCGCGAGGCTGCCTCGCACGATGTGCATCTGGGTACCGACGCCACGGATCTACCCCTGGTCGGGAACGTAACACAGAGCAGTTTTGATCCGGCGTCGCTGGACCTGCAATTGAGTGAAACCTATTCCTGGCAGATCCGTGAGGTCAACGAGGCCGAAACGCCTGCTACCTGGGAAGGAGACCTGTGGATCTTTACGATTACTGATGCCATCGTCATCGACGATCTCTCGGTCTCGTACTCGACGATGATCGAGATCCCGGCTGCCGAGCGACACCGGTTTTCGAAGCGAACCCAGACCCATGAGATTCGGGCCCTCGAAAAGATCAATCTGAAGGTGCCTGTTGGAAAGGCTGTCGGACTTGTTGGTGGTAACGGCGCTGGCAAGTCGACCCTTCTCAAGGCGATGGCCGGTGTTCTCAAACCCTCACGTGGTCAGATCGATCTCTGGGGGAAGCCGTTCCTGCTGGCACCCGGTATGGGCTTCAATCGGCGTCTTTCGGGTAGAGAGAACGTCGTTTTGGGAGGTTTGGCAGCTGGGATGACAATGGACGAAGTACGAGAAAAGCAAGACTCAATCATCGAGTTCGCCGATATAGGCGCATTCATCGATCTTCCGACTACCACCTATTCGTCCGGGATGTTCGGCCGTCTTGCGTTCGCTGTGGCAACACATGTCGACTCAGAAATCCTGCTTATTGATGAGGCTCTTTCTGCCGGGGATGCGAGCTTTCGAGAGAAAGCCGTCGACAAGGTGAAGCAAATGTGTAGCTCGGCAGGGACGATCGTGGTTGTCTCTCACTCGACTGCCCTCGTCTCGGAAATCGCGACCGACGGTATCTGGCTTCATCAAGGGAAGGTTCGCAAGCGAGGGCCTATCGGCGAGGTGGCAGCGGCCTATAGCGAGTTCCATGCAACCCATCAGGAACGAGCCCAACTCAGCCAGGACGGTTGATGAGCCGCCCACACCTTCTCTATTTGGCCTTTTTCTATCCACCGTCTAGATCGTCAGGTGTTTACCGAGCACTTGCGACGGTGCGGGCGTTCGGCCAGGCCGGATGGGACGTCACGGTGTTGACAGCCGACGAGAGGTTCTTCCAAGACGAAATCGGCTCGGTCGACAGAAGTCTCTTGGAGTTGATTCCCGATGATGTGCGGGTCGATCGGGTTCCGTTCTCTTTTCGCGGCCAGGTCCCTCTGACTGACCTCAAGGACATGGGCTGGTTCAGAGGCAATTTCCCTGTTCTTTGGGCTGGCTTTCGTAAGCGGTTTCGTGCCGCGCTCGTGGCGGTCGACGTGCTCCGAGGCCGGTCAGCCTTGTCGTACTCTATGGACGACCGCTACGTGACTTGGATCGATCCAGTTGTTGCACACGCCAAGGTGGTGCACTCACGCCAGCCAATCGACCACATACTCGCCACTGGCAATCCCTTCTCCGCCTTCGAAGCAGCAAGGGTGATATCAGCGATCCACGATCGGCCGTTCACGATCGACTATCGGGATCCTTGGGCATTCGATATGCGGACCACTGCTCTCGCCAACCTTTCGGCGCCTACCTTCGCCGCCGAAGAGCGCATCGTCGAGGAAGCCCACGCCTGCATTCAGGTCAACGATGCCATCGCTGAGGCTTATGCAGACCTATATCCCCAACACGCCGACAAGCAACATGTGGTCATCAACGGGTACGACCAAGAGAGCATTCCTGATGCTGTTCGCGGTCCTAATCAAGGCCCGCACATCTTCGGAATGCTGGGGACAGTGACCGACCTGTGGCCCCTCGGCCCTTTGTTTGAAGCGTGGCATCACATCCGAGATCGCCTTCCGGAAGGAAGTGTTCTGCGACTGGGTGGTCACCTGGGCTACTTCGCTTGGAGTGCAGAGCCCTTGATGGCGATGTTCCCCGAAGGCGATGCTGGCTTCGAATATGTCGGCCCGGTGCCAAAAGAGCGGGTCGCGGAGTTCTATGAGGACCTCGATGTCGTGATAGTCGCGCTGTTTGGCGGTCCGATGCTGACTGCAGGCAAGGTGCTCGAGGTTGCGGCTCTGGGTGTGCCGGTTTTGTGCATACAGGCGAAGGAAGGGGGCGGCCGGCGTTTCTACGACAGTCTCTCCCACCCCCTAGCCATCGGTGTCGACCCGAACCCGGAGGCCATTTCCGAGGCGCTTCTCCAAGTCGCTGAGCTCGCTGCCGACACCGGCATAGAGGAACGACTGAAGGTCCGCAGGACGATGGAGCCGTACGAGCGGCTTACGGCGATGCAGAAGATGGTGGACATCATCTCGAGCGCGCAGAGAGAGGGAATCGCAAGTGCCTGAGAAGGTTGTCGGACTCGGCGAGGTCGGAGACCATCTGCCCCACCAACCGTGGATCTTGGTCTTAGGAGGGACTACTCGTGAGGGGAATCGGAGAGCACGACGAGCGATACGAACTGCCCTCGAGGTGAACACGGGCGCCCTCTGGTTCGACGGTTACAGCGAGCGGACTAGCGAACATGGCGTCGAGCGTGTCCCTTTAGATGTCCCGGTACCCAACGGTCGCGTGGTGATCGTCGACTACGCAGCGAAGGAGCGTGGGCATTGGCTGAACCGGATGGTTGAAGGCGTGCCCGAAGCTCTAATCAGTCTGGTTGTCAAAGTCGAAGACATGGTCGCGGTCGCTGGAGACGGACGCGTGCCGGTCGTGACGCGCATGAGGCGGGCATTCGAGAAGGCTTTGGCCTTCGTTCGAAAAAAGGCCTTGAGAAGGTTTAGCCTCATGTTTCGCGGAAGGGTGGGCTGGCGGATCGTAAAAGAGGATGTTGCGTTCCTCTCCAAAAACGCACCACCACCAAAACAGATAATCTACGGAGATGACTTCGCGCTAACACTGGGATGGCATGCCGCGCGTATATGGCCAGACGCGAGGACCTCAATGGAGTTCGAGGAGCTGTGAAAGTACAGGTCGTGACGCCGTGGTATCCCGATCGTTACTCGCCCTACTCGGGGATTTTCGTGAAGAAGCAAGTCGACGCTTTGCGGCGGTTATGTCATCAGGTAGAGGTTGAGGTGCCAGTGATTTATCCGGCCCCTCAAGGCGCGGTACCTGATGCCGTCGCCCGGGCGATGGAATCCCTGGCTGAGATCGATCCGGCGGCCATGTTCGCCCAGGATGACGGAGTGACGCGCGTGCCGGCTGCGGTACCGTCTCGCTCCGGCGACTTGGGACGGGCCGCTGCGTACGAGAATTCGATGAGGATCAAGAGATCCTTCTTACCCGGGGAGGTGGACATCACGCATGCCCACCTCGGGGTTCCGACTGGGTTGGCCCTCCTCCACCTCGGTGCCAAACCTCTGGTTGTGACCGAACATCAGTCGACTCTGGGCCGTGTGTTCGGGCAACCGGGAGGGGTCGAGGCCTACCAGGAGGTCTTGGAGGGCGCAGACGCATTCATATGTGTTTCAAGCCATCTGAAGGATCAGATAGTCGGCGCGACGCAATCCAAGGCAGCGGAGGCCATCGACATCGTGCCCAACATCGTCGACTTGTCTGACATCCCTTTCCGCGAACGCGCCCGCGGCGCACACGGACACTGGGTCTACGTAGGTACGATCGCGACCCACAAGGGAATCGAGCTGCTATTGAGGGCCTTCAAGGTTTACCGGCAGGGCGATCGCTCGGCCACCTTGACGATCGTGGGCGTGGGGCCTCATCGCCCGTGGGTGGAGAGATTCACAGCAGGAGCCGGATTGTCGCGCTCCGTTAGGCTTACCGGCTCAGTTCCGCATGAGAAGATCGGGGCCTTTCTCGATAAGGCCGACGTCCTGGTTCACCTCAGCCCGTCAGAGACGTTTGGGATAGCTTCACTCGAAGCAATAGGTGCCGGACTCCCCGTTGTCTCGCTCAGAAACGGCGGAGCGGAGTCAGCATGGGGCGACTTCGAGGAGGTTGTCGGGTGCCTGCTTCCGGCAGGGGCCAGTGCGGTCGACGTTGCTGAGGCGGTTGTCAGACTCGAGGAGCGAGGCGATGCGCTTGATCCTCAGGCCGGAAGGCGAATGGTCGAGGGGCGCTTTGCGCCGAACCAAATCGCCGATGCGCTGATCGCTACATATGAAAGAGTCTTATGACAGTGGTTGTCGTCCTGTCACAGACATTGCGTCAGAAGGAGGCCGGGCAGTTTCTCTACAGTGTCGACGGGGAGGAGAAGGCTGTGATCACTCAGTTCCAGAGCACCCTCGATGCAGGAGAATTTCCACCTGACACCAAGTTCCTGTCATGGTCACCGGATCCAAAACCGCCGCCGTCGGCTCGCACCGCCAGCTTCCTCAGCAGGGTGAAGACCTGGGTGCGCGGTGGTTCGTCGATTGGTTTGCGAATCGACCGGTGGCTACGTTCGACCGAATGGCGTCTTCGCTATCTCGATCGGGTAATCACCGTATTCGAGTCACGTCGAGATCCGGAATGGGACTTCGGCAACAGCAACTTGAATCAAGTCCTGGAGTCTTGCTTCAGGGATGACAACGGAGGCGAGGTGGTGGTTTTTGACCTCTTCGATCTCCCAGCTGCGCTGAGCTTCGCCGAAGGTCGACCATGCCGAGTGACTGTACGTTGAACTGATCTGGGATGCTTGCCCTTGCAGTCTTAATGCCGTGACAGATCAGACAAGGTCAGACCCGACCAGCCCTGATCGATCTCGGAGTTACATCCACGGATGTGGTGTACGGGGGGTTCTGAGGGTCCTTCCTTATGCCACCGTTCCAATCATGGAAGTGTGCATCAAACCCGGGATGGTTCAACAACCCTCCGAAGCAGAACAGCTAGGCC
>JADFHU010000223.1 GCA_022567055.1 Planctomycetota bacterium | reverse complement strand
AGGACCTTCTTTTTCGTTTTGATCGAAACCTTGTCGACTCTGCGTGTACGGGCAAAGGCCAGGTTCTTCTGAATGTTGGTGTCGGCCTGGTCCAATCGCTGGGCACGCCGATAGTTTAGAATGGCCTTGCCAATCTGGTCGTTGAGCAGGCACGCATTGGCTAGATTGTAATAGAGCTTGGAGTTTTCAATCTGACCCTCTTGGATGACCTTCTCAAAGCGGAGGATGGCCCGGTCATACTGCATGCGCCGCTCCGTGGATTCCGATTGGGCATTGCCCTTTCGAAAGGCCTCGTTGCCTTGGGAAAAAAGCGAGCTGATCTGCTCGGGTGTCAAGTCGGCGCAAGCGAAGGCCGCCCAACCCCCCAGGAGGAGAGTGCCAACGGTGACGACCCTGAGTTGTCTGGGGATTAAGGTCACGGCGTCAGTTTCTCGATGCGACGGACAAGGTCTTTCGCCTGCTCCAACTGGGTGGCATCGACCTCTTGCTTGCTGGCGGAATACTGGGAAGCCTCGCATTGCTCCAGGATCATCCGGTAGCTCTGGGCCAGTTCGTCCTCTCCGGTTTCTCGCTGGATCAGGTGGTAACACTCCAACGATGTGAGGGACGCGGCCGTCTTGTCGAATCGTTCTCCCACAAAGAATTTCAGGGCCTGCGCCACCTCCTCGTTCAACGCCTGTCCTTTCTGGGACGACGCAGAGGCCAGTCGGGCGATGCTCTTAGACGCGGCCTGACGTCGACGCTTGGCAAGGACCCGCTCGGGCGTCGAGTGCGTGGTGAGTTTGAAGACGCAGCTCGCCAGGAAGGCCACCAGTGGCAGGAGCCAGCAACTCAAGTTGAGGGGGCTGACGATCGCCCCCAGGGGTGAGAATTCCCGGTTGACCAGCGCGTCCTCGTTGGCGTAGTTGGCGGCGAGCCCCTTCTTGACCGCTTCCACCTCTCGGTTCACCGGGGCTACGCCGCTGCCCCCCATGTCCATGTTGGTCAGCTTCCGCGCTCGGGTCACGCTCAGCTCAATGGGTTTCGTTTTCGCCGTCACATAGGCGCCGCTCTCGGGATCAAAGTAGGAGAGGGGAATGGGGGGGATCTCCGTGACCCGCTCACTGTTGGCCCGGATCGTCTGGACGAAGGTCTTGAACCCACCCTCGAAGGTAGGTGACGCCTTTTCGGCGGGGATCTTGAACTTTGCGGCGAGCTCTTGTTGGCCTTGGAGCTTAGGCCACTGGACAGGCTTCAAATAGGGGTTTCCGCCGATCTTTAAAGTGAGCGTGATCGGATCTCCCATGGTCACCTCCGTCGGCGTTGCCGTGGCGCTGATGGTGTAGCGACCGACGAGCCCATAGAAGTCCTTGGGTTTTCCCTCCTCAGGTAGAGGACGGACGCTTAGCTGGAGGGCACCTCCTTGAACGAGGAAGCGCTCATACTTGTTCGCCATTGTTCGGAAGAAACTATTGGTTCTATACTGTCCCACCACCATATCGGTGTAGATGCGAATGGGATCAAGGACGATCCGTCCCGCTCGTTTGGGAATGAGGGTTTTTCGAAACGAGACGACAATCGTGTTTTGTCCGGGGACTTCCCTCTGGGTCAACAGGACCGGAACTCCGTGGATGTCGTAGGATTCTTGTCCGGAGGAGAGGGGCTGACCCTCTTCAAAGTAGAATGCGTCGGACTTGAAGAGGGGGACATCGAAAGAGAAGTTGGCGACTCCGGCACGAATGGTCCAATCCACCGTCAAGGTGAGAGGTTGGCCAACGTAGCACTCAGAGGGGGACACGGACCACTCCACATCCAGCTTGTCTGTACTGCGCGGACGGACTATGCTGATGTTGACCGTGTTGGTTCGATACACCCGTCCCGCCACGGTCACCGGGATTGAAGGTAGTGTCGCGTTGCCCTCCGTCGCCGCGCTCAGTGCGTAGTTCATGACGATCCGCTTCGTGACGGATCTAGAACGGCGCCCGTTGACGATTCTAATGGATGTTTTCGAATGATCCTGTGTCCCGGCGGCCTGAGGGCGGTACTTGGCCAAAGCGGACAAATCCACCTGTCCAGGTGTGCTCTGCCCATCTATGATGATGGAGAGAGTGAACCTATCTCCAACGTAAATCGGCTTGGATTTGTCGACCTGCGCATACACCGCCAGCCCATGAGCCGTGGGACCCATGGCAAGCAGAAGTGCGAATGCGAAGCAGGCTATCAACGTTGCTCGGTGCACGCTACCAATCCCGAATGACCTTGCGATTCTGCATGCGTCGCCGCTGTCGCCGTGCTCTATTTTGACGTTGTTCCTTGTCCAGGATCCGCTGGGCCGTCATGTCCTGTTCCATGTCTCTGGGGTTCTCGGGCTGAGACTGCGGCTCCTGGCTCTGGTTAGGATCTTCCTGTTGCGGCGAGGGTTGGGGCTGATTGGGGTCTTGAGAGGGATCCTGTTCTGCGTCTGACGGCTGTTGGCTCTGGGTCTGGTTTGGGTCCTGAGCGTTTTCGTCCTGCTGCGTGCCCTGTTGTTGGGGATTCGGCGATTGGTTGGGATCCTGGGGCTGATTCGGATCCTGCTGTTCCTGCTGCTTCTTGATTTGATCCATGATATCCTTGATCATCAGGCGGGCCACCTCGATGTTCTTGCCGGCCTTGCCGTTGCTCTCATTGAGTTCCAGCGTCGCCTGCCACTGAACAATGGCATCCTTTAGTCCCTCGACCGATTTTTGCAGGTCGGAATCCTGTTGTTTCAGGCCCTCTTGGAAGAGCGTGTTTCCCAGATTGTATTTGGCCCTCTCAACCAAGGACATGTCCTTGCTCTCCACCGCCACTTGGCGATAGAGGTTTTTGGCTTGGTCGATGTCCCCCAGGCGCAGATAGCAGTTGGCTTTGTTGAATTTGGCTTGGACCGCCTTGGGATCCTCGGTCAAGGCCTGGTCGTATCGATTGAGTGCCTCGTTGAAGTTGCCTTGAGCATACAGCCCATTACCCTCTCCGACGAATATTCGGGCGGAGGGTGCGGACCAACCCACGCTGCAAGCCAGCATCCAAACGAGCAGAAGACATGGTTCAAACTCTTTTCTGTTCACGAAAGAATATCTCTCCTATCAGTAACATCATGCCCAATGCGATGAAAATCTGAAACCTCTCATCATATTTGGTCATGGTGAGCGATTCAAGTTCTCGTTTCTCGGCGGAGGCGATCAGATCCAGGTAGATCTCACCGAGGTCCAGATCCTCTCCGGGCCGGACCAGCAGATACTGACCCTGGGTCGCCGACACGACCTCACGCAATACATCGCCGTTGAGTTTCACCCAGACCTCTTCGCCTTCGTAGGTCAGAAAACTCCTGCGGCCATCCGGTCCCGTGATGGGAATGCGGGCCCCCTGGTCGTCGTCACCCATGCCGATCGCGATGATGCGAATACCCTCCTCGGCCGCCTTTTCGGCCGCCTGGACGGGAAAACTGTCATGGTCGTCGCCATCGGTGATGAGGAGGATGTCCTTGTACTCGCGACTCTTGTTGTCAAACACCTCCTGGGTGGCCTTGCGAATCGCGTCGCCGATCATGGTCCCACCCCGCGTGGTGCTTTCGGTGGTGAGATCGGACAGGAGCATGCGGACGAAGGCGTAGTCCTGGGTCAATGGGCATTTGACCGTGGCATTGCCGGCGAAGGTGATGATGCCGATCCGGTCGCCCTGCAGTCTTGCCAGCAAGTCCTTGATGGCAATCTTGGAACGTTCCAGACGGTTGGGCCGGATGTCTTCGGCGAGCATCGAGCGGGAGGTGTCCAGCAGGATGACCACATCTCGGCCTTTGCGTTTGATCTGTTGATGCTGTGGATTCCACTTGGGTTCTGTGAGTGCGACGACGATCGCGGTGAAGGCCAGCAGGAGCAGCAGAGCCTTACCGAGTTGTCGCTTTAGACTAACACCCCGGTTGATCTTGCGCAGCATCTCATGGGTGGCCAGGATTTTGAGGGCCCGGGCCTTCCGCACGAAAGACCACGCGTAGAGGGGGACCAAGAGCGTTGGAATGACGAATAGCAACCAGAGTGCGGGGTAGTTTCCGAGCATGGTATTTTCAATGGGTTGCGATCAAAGGATGCAAGGTCAGGGAATCTTTCTGAATAAGGTGCAACTCGCCATGATTTCGAGTAGCAGGCAGACCAGGGCCGCCAGTGCGAGATGGGCGAACCGTTCACTGTATTGCGTGTACTGCACCATGGTGACTTCGCTTTTTTCCAGGTCGTTTATTCTCTGTACGATGCTGCGCAGCGAGAGTACATCGTCCGCCCGGCTGTAAAAACCGCCCGTCACGTCGGCGATGGACTTGAGCAATCCCTCGTCCAGTTCGTCCCGAACAGGCATTTTCATGCGGCCCAGTATGGTGTCGACGGTTCGGAAAGACTGTGATGAACCTATGCCGATGGTATATATCTTGATCCCCCATTTTTTGGCCAACTCGGCCGCTGCCTGCGGATGGTAATCACCCACATTGTTTCGGCCGTCGGTCAGCAGGATAATCACCTTGCTCTTGATGCGAAAGGCTTCGGGGACGGCTTCGCCTGCCGAATCGTCCTCTGATAGCCCCAACTGCTGCCTGCGTCGCAGTATCTCTTCTTCGGCTTTGCGGAGCCGGGCGGCCGCCAGGGCCAGGGCATCACCGATGGCCGTGCCATCCTCGCTCTGGACCGTCACGAGTTGTGTCTGTTTCATGAACTCCAGCAGCACGTCGTGGCTCAGGACCAGCGGGCAAACGGTGTCCGCGTAGCGGGCGAAGGTGACCAGACCGATCAGATCGCCGGCCCGTCCCCTGAGTTTTTTCTTGTCGCCTTTGACGAAATCCCCCAGCACGCGCTTGACCACTTCCAGACGATTGAGTTTCTGGCCCTCAAACGCCATCTCCGCCTGCATGCTGCTCGAACGGTCGATGACTGCCTCAATGGCGATACCCTCCGTTGATATCTCCGACAGCACGGTTCCCAGCCGGGGACGGGCCAGCGCCACGATGAGGCAGGCCAGGCCGAGCTGTCGCAACAGCACCAGTAAGGGGCGAAAACGGAGTCGCCAGGAGGGCGTCGCCTGCCGCATGTTCGCCAGGGAAGAAAAACGCACGGCCGCTGATCCTCTCTTGCGGATCTGGAAAAAGGCGAGCAGGGGCAAGAGCAACAGCAGGAGCAGGACCCATTTGGCTTGGAATTCCATCTACGCGGCCCCCTCCTGTGACGCCTGTCCCTGCACCCGGTCGGTGATGTCGACCATTCTCGTTTCAGATTGGGTCTTCTCTACAAAGGCCTTGGCCAAATCGAAGGTATCCTGGATCTGACGCTGATCGGGGTGGTGCTTGGCAAACTTGACGAGGTCGCAGTGGGCCAGGAAGTGCTCCAGGTTCTCTTTGTCGGGCGGTGCCAATGCTCGCGACTGTTTCAGGTCAGAGAGAAACTCTTCCGTCGTTTGCTCGGGGGCCCGCAGGTCAAAACGGTCCTCGATATAGTGGCGTAGAATGGTGCTGATGTGTTCATAGAACTCTTTCACCCGCTGATTCTCTATCAACTGCCGGTCTACCAGCCGCCGCAGGCGCTCATAGGCAATCTCGTGGGCCGACTTGAAGATGCGAACCGCTTTCGCAGGCCGCGATCTTGACCAAAGCCAATAGGCTGTCACCAGCAACGCGGCGATCAGGACCAAGGCAATGATGAGCCACACCCACCAGGGCCAAGGTGGCCTGGGCATCTCCACCACATCGTCGATGTCCGCGATGGTGAGGTTTTCCCGCTCTTCGCCGAGGAGGCTGGTCACTTCGATCTCGATGGGATCGGTCCAGGCGTCGCCCAGCGATAGACCGCCCCGAGCCTTCACGCGCGCAGCCACCTGGCCCCATTCCGGCGTGGACTCCGGTATCTCGACGGGCCAGGCCCGCAACGTCGCCACGATCTGCTCGACGCGCGGTTCGGGAAGGCGACGGCGGAGCACGTACTCTACTTCCATCACGGCCATGAAAGGGAGGACGACCTCCTGGTCGCCTTCCACAATCTCTTGGACCTCTACGGCGCCCGGCTCGTCAAATAAGAGCCGCATTACGGCTGAGGTGTCGAGGACGTATCCCACGTTGGCATCTCCTCAGCCGAATGCTCCTCCCGTTCGCGTTCCCGCCGCCTTTCTTGCTGCCGTTCCTGCATGAAGGTCTGGAACGTCAGCCCTGTTCCCTTGAGCGCGCCGCGCAGGGCCCGTACGGGCTGGTGTGGTATCGGTAGCACGTGTATCGCCCCCTCTCGAACTTCCCAGCGCAGGCGTGTCCCGTATTCTATGCTGAGAGCCTCACGAATCGCCTTCGGGATCACGGTCTGGCCTCGCTCATAGACGCTAGACGCCTCGGCAGGTGCAGGCGTTGTCTGCTGACCATCAGCCGCGTTGTACTTACGTTTAGATCTTGGCATGATTCTCCTTAGGTATGATCATGTTAAATTATTCAGACGTTCCTGTCAAGGGCAAACTTACCGGGCTAGCACGATATATTTATAGTTACTGCATGATCCCGACTTGTACGTCGCGAAAGCGGGCTGGGGCGGCGCCGTGGCCGGTGTGGGCTACCTGCTCCGGCTGACCCTTGCCGCAGTTCGGTGTGCCCCAGACGACCCAGTGGTCGCGGTTACAGACGGCGTCGCAGGAACCCCAGAAGCGGGGCGTGATGCCGGTGTAGGTAGCATTCTTGATCAGTGTGCCCAACTTGCCGTTCTTTATCTCGCGCCCGATCTCCGTGCCAAACTGGAAGTTGAGCCGTCGGTCGTCGATGCTCCAACTCCGGTTCGTTTCCATGTAGATGCCCTCGTCCGTGTCCGCGATCAGGTCCTCCAGCGTCCAGTCGCCGGGGTCGAGGTTAACGTTGGTCATGCGAATAAGCGGGATGCGGTTCCAGCCGGAGGCGCGCATCGCGCCGTTGCTGGTCTGGCCCAGCGCCGCCGCCGACTCCCGCGAGGTGAGATAGCCGACGAAGAGCCCCTCGCGCACGATCGGCGTCGAGTGAGCGGGGATGCCCTCGTCGTCGTAGCCGAACGTGCCGAGGCCGCCGGGGATCGTCGCATCGGCGGTGATGTTCACCGATGGGGAACCGTAGCTAAAGCTGCCTAGCTTCTCCGTGGTGAGGAAGCTGGTGCCTGCAAACGCGGCCTCCGTGCCGAGGACGCGGTCGAGCTCGATCGCGTGACCGCACGACTCGTGGATCTGGAGGGCCACCTGGCTACCGTCCAGGATCACGGTCGTCGCGCCGGACGGGCAGGGCTTCGCCTGGAGCAGCTCCGCCGCCTCCTGGCCCACCCGTTCCGCGCTTGCGGGTAGGTCCCAGCGCTCGACGAACTCCCAGCCCTCGGTACCCTGGTGGCGGCCGACGCTGTTCGGGTAGGAGCGGCGCTGCACCTCACCTTCGTCGACGGCGGTCGCCTCAATGCCGCAGCCGGTCTCGACGAGCGTCTGCGTAATCTCGCTCCCCTCAGTGCTGACGAAGAGCTTCTCGTCCTGCTGGCAATAGGTGCTCGCCTCGGCCATCACCACGTTCGGCGACTTCGCCATCCCCTCGGTGGTCTTCAGGAGCATAGCGATCTTGTCGTCGAGCGAGACCGAGAACGGATCCGTCTGTACCGGCGTGGAGTAGCTATCGACGATGGCCGAGGGCGGGCCGATGTCTGCCGGCTCGCCGCGCACTGTGGCGGACGCGCGGGCAATGCGGACCGCCTGGGCCGCGACGCGGTCGGCCTCCTCCATCGTCATCAGGTGACCGCTCGCGAAGCCCCAGTAGCCATCGACCAGCACGCGCACCCCGAAGCCAACCGATTCGTCGTACGTCAGCCCTTCTACGTTCTGCAGGCGAACGGTGATCGATTCCGCCTTCTGGCGGAGTACCCGCACGTCCGCATAGTGGGCGCCCTTGCTGCGGGCCGTGTCGAGAGCGCGCAAGGCCAGATCACGCATGGCTGCCTCCTATTCGCGGCGAACGAGTAGCATCAGTTGGCATCATATCCCGGCCGGGGCTGGTGTCAACTCAGACTAGCTCCGGCTCATCCAGCG
>JADFHU010000222.1 GCA_022567055.1 Planctomycetota bacterium | reverse complement strand
AACGAATGGATGGTCATCATCCCCCTTTGGGATCGGCAAGAAATAAGTTGGACAATTTGGGGTCCAAGTGTGCCCCATATTGGGTCGCGCCCGATTGAGCGAAACCACAGGCGTAGCAGTTCTACGTCGCGGATTTCGCGATTGAGAAGCGATCCAAGATGGGGTGCAATTGGGCATTCAAAAGTCCAAGTTATTTCTTGCCGCTCCCTTTGGCTCAGCATGCCAATCTGCCTCTGGGCAGCCCTCGTCCTTTGCCGTAGGAACGTTCATGCCATGTTCCATGAGAACCATGCCGGAAGGGCGGACAGTGATGTGCAGGCCGAGCCTACCGAGGCCATCGGCCGTTCTGCGAGTCGCGCGCCGACTTCCACGCCCTCGGGCGGGCGTGGCAGCAATGGTGGTCGGAGAGAGAGATGAGCACATGACAAAGGCGATCAAAGCCGTTCTTGTGGTCGTGGATGTCGATTGGCTGCTTGCGTTCTGTTGAATGACGCATCACTGCCTATGACCCCGCGACCCTTCGGACATCCGTTTCTCAATAGGGTCTGAATTCATCCAACAGTCCCAGTGCCTTGGCCGACACGGATTGGATGACGGGGAGTCCCGCCACGCCAATCACCTTCGCAATGATGTCGGCGCCCTTGTTGATCAACCGGTAGGTCTTTTGGCCGTCGGTGCTGCGGTCGTGGAGCCAGTAGAGGATCATTCCCATCTTGAAGAGCCAGAACAATTCCGGCAGGGCGGCCCGCAGCTTGGGCGGCGCCTTGCGGGTACTGCCTTCCAGGACCTGCACCATGATCGCGATGTTCTTATCCCGGAGGGGCTTCGACGCCTGGCTAAAGGGGGATATCTCTTGATCCGGGTCAATCGCGGTCTTGAACAGGGCCTTAGAGATATCTTTATAGGGTTCGGCCACTTTGATCTGAGCCGCAACCACGCCGGCCAAGCGATCCTTCAGAGACTTTTTTTGCGCCAGAACCTCGTCCACAAGGACCAGATGCGCTTCATAGGAGTTTTCATAGAAGTCAAAGATCATGCTCTCCTTGGAGGCAAAGTGGTAATAGGCCGCCCCAGGGGCAAGGCCGGCGTTTGCGGCGATCTCCCGCATGGTGGTGTTCTCAAAGCCCTTTTTCAGGAAGAGTTCGAGTGAGACATCCAGAAGCCGTTGCTTCGTCTGCTCTGCCTTTTTTGCCTTCTTTCTTGCCATGATCGGTTTTTTGCCTGTGCTTGCGCGGCCTTGCGCCGCAATGAGAAAATCGGGCTTGGTTCACAAGAGTGTGCATATGGGTAACAGTCCGTCTGATCTGTTTTCGTGCTCGTGCTCGTAATCGTAATCGAGAACGCCGAGAAGCCGATTACGATTACGAGCACGAGTACGAGTACGAGTACGAGTACGAGTACGAATGCGATTCCTACGTCGAGTCGTGTAACCCAGAATTGAACCAGGCCGAAAATCGGCTCGCGCCCGCCTGCCCTGAGCTTGCCGAAGGGTTCACTTCCACGCTCCGTAGCAGGGCTACTGCGGAGGACGGGTCGCTCACCCAAACCGCCAAGACCCAAAGAAAGAGCAAAAGGCAGGCCCTCTCGCGAGAGACCCTAGCGTTGTTGGAGTACGTGACGGAGCGCCTCTTCCAACGCCGTATGCTGAAACGTGTAGCCCCCGTCCTCCAGTACCCGTGGTGTCACGCGGGCGCTGGCCAGTAGTAATTCCTCTCCCATCTGGCCGAAGAGAAGCCGCACGATCGGGGCGGGCATCGGAACAATGGTCGGCCGACTCAGCACCTTCCCCAAGGCCTTGGTGAACTGCAGGTTGGTCACCGCTGTCGGTGAGACGAGATTCACGGGTCCTGCTATGGACTCCTGTTCCAGCAGCCAAAGGAGACTCCCCACCACGTCCTGGATGCTGATCCAACTCATATACTGCGAACCATCTCCGAGGATGCCACCCGCGCCCAGCTTGAACGGCGTCAGCATCTTCTGCAGGGCACCGCCCGAGCCACTCAGCACCACCCCCGTACGCAGGCGAACCACACGGATCCCGGCTTTTCCCGCCGCCGCAGTCGCCGCCTCCCATTGCTCACAGACCTCTGCCAGAAAATCGCTACCCGCAGGCGCCTCCTCCGAGAGCGTACGGTCCCCGCAGTCGCCGTAGTAGCCGATGGCCGATGCGGAGAGCAGGACACGCGGTTTTTTCTCCAGTCCGACGAGATGTTCGACCAGTAGCTGCGTGCCCACGACGCGGCTCTCCCGAATCCGCGCTTTCTTGCGGGTCGTCCAGCGACCGGAGGCAATGTTATCGCCTGCCAGGTGCACGACCGCATCCGGCTGCGCGAATGTCCCGAGATGGACCTCGCCAGCCAAAGGATTCCACCAGGGCTCGCCCGGCGCCCCCTCTCGACGCTGCAAACGCCCTATGTCATGACCCTTCTCAACCAGTGTGGTACAGAGAGCCGAGCCGATCAACCCGGATGCTCCGGTGACGAGTACTTTCATGATGAAACTCCTTTCCAGTTTTCAGTTTCCGCTTTCATACTGCGGATCCTGCAAAAACACAAATAGGTTAAGGAAGTGATGGCGCCCGAAACCAGGGCTGTCCAATTGTGCCCTGGGAGCAGCAAAAGGTGTTCGGTGTTTTTCTGGCTCGACCCTTCTTAGATTCTCTTCAATTCTCGGTCGTGTACGTACTACCAGAAACCGTATCATGGACGGTCGTTCCCGGAGGGAACTCATAGTCAAAGTCTTTGTCAGTCAGGCCAGGGTTGATTTTCAGCTTTTCTCTGGGAACCGTCATCGTGAATCGCGCAACGACAGTATTCCACATCTCCTTGGGATTGCTAGGCCCCGCAAATAGCTCCTTTACAGCCACAGCCGGGAAATGAATCCCATTGACCTCATGTAGCTTCGGTATCTCATATCGAGTCACAAGAGGTCCTGCTGAGCTGCCACTGCGAATCTCGACTCTTCGCGGAATACAGCCGTGTTCCGTATCAACCCAAGCCTTGATACTGCCATCTGCGAAACTAATGAGAACGCTTTCAGCGCCATGCACGAGTTCACTGGCATCAGAGTACAAAGCATGAACAACTTGTCATATCTCATGGTGAATCGTCCTTTCCTGTATTCAGATCAAATGGATAAGAGCCCCTAACGAAATGATCGTCGCACCGAGAGCGAGCGTTTTTACCTCTGGCAAGGAAGGCGAAGCAGGCCATCCGAGGATGGTCGATGGAGCCTGACGCCGTCCAGCGGGAAAATAAGTCGCTCGAATGCAGACTCATTTTGCGTAGGTGCTCTAACACCCGATAGACCACTGTGATCATTTTCCATGCGTTCTCCTGCGAAGAATGACTTTTTTTGAACATGTTCAAATAATAGCTTGAGCCCGACTCGATGTCAACGTTTTTTTTGAACATGTTCAGAAAACCAGAAAAATCGAGAAGCTCCTGCATTTCGACGACTCGATCGAGAGAGGAAATCAAGGGAAATGAAGCAGTTATGTGCTGGTGGACCCCGTTCGAGTGAAGCCGCGGAGGCCCCTAAGTCTCTGGCAGCACAGGGGTTGAGTGCTCGGGCACTGAAACCCGGGATTGCCTGTTGCCGAGTCGCCAGGAGTTCGGGTATAACTGCGCCTGTGGCGTCCACTGATCCAACGCCGAATCCAGAGCGACTGTCGTGTGTATAGACATTCATTTTTTTTCGGAAAGGGTAAAAACATGAACACTAAGCGAAACAAGAGGCAAAACATGGGCGTTAGGTTAGCGCTGACCGCGCTTGCCATCGGTCTGTTCGTCGGAGTGCCCCAGGCGATGGCCCAGAGCTGTTGCGATAAGGCGGTGGCCAAGGGAGCGGAGTGTAGCCATCCCTGCTGCGTGGAAGCCAACCTGATCGGAAAGATCTGCTACAAGTGCAATAGTGACAAGGCAACGTCTTGTTGCGACAAGGCGGAAGGCAAAGGCACTCTTTGCGCACACCCCTGCTGTACGGCCGCCTACAAGATCGGGAAAACCTGCTTCAAGTGCAATAGTGACAAGGTGACTTCCTGCTGTGACAAGGCAGAGGCCAAGGGCGGCGCGTGTAGCCATCCCTGTTGCGTGGCCGCGGCATCCATCAACTCGGTCTGCTTCAAATGCAATAAGAGCGCGACGGCGGTTCCCTTCAGAGGCGACAACCTGATGGCCTTTCTCTTCAAGGGAGACCAGAGCAAGAGCAAGTGGCAGGTGGGACAAGCGGTGGTCTCCAGTGACGACCCCAAGATGCTCAGTGTCACACCCACCGATACCGACGGCGTCATGGTCAACCAATCGAGCAAGAAGAACAAGAGCATCGACTGCTACACCAAGGCGAAGTTCGGCGATTGCCGGATCGAATTGGAAGTGATGGTTCCCAAGGGATCCAATTCCGGCATCTACGTGATGGGCGAGTATGAGATCCAGGTCTACGACAGCTATGGCGTGGAGAATGTCAAAGGGAGTGATATGGGCGGTATCTACGGAGCCTCGCCGCCGGCGGTCAACGCCAGCAAGGCGCCCGGTGAATGGCAGAAGTTTGTCATTGACTTCAAGGCCCCCCGCTTCGACACCCATGGAGACCATAGCCATAAGACGGAAAATGCAAAGTTCGTCAAGGTAACGCTTAACGGCAAAGTCATCCACGAGAACGTCGAGATGGCCGGTCCGACAAACGGTGGTGTCACAGGAAAAGAAGCCGCAACGGGCCCCTTAATGTTCCAAGGAAACCACGGTTCGGTGGCCTATAGAAACATTCGGATTACCGACCTCGCTGGAAAGCTATGATCGAACGCGAATCGTCTTCCAATTCGCAAGAGGTTGCGGGTTAAAGTCGGCGCTTAAATTGGTTTAACGCTCTAGGTTCAGGGTTCAAGGTTGGCTGAAAAGACCTTCCTAGAACTCTGAACCGTGAGCCTAATTCTTCATTCATACGGACAGAGGGTTGTGCCGCTTTGCGTCCCCTCCTGTTTCTTGCCTATCCCTCCTTCCGCAGCGGCTAGCTGCACATAGATGGCATCCGCCAGTTGGTGACTCAGTAGATCGTCAAGGAAGTGAACGGTCTCCTCGTCATTGAGATGTTCCAAGTAGTCACAACGATGTCTCCTATTAATCGATCGCGCTAGCGCGACACAGATTTTTTCTGCCTGGGCAGGCTCAATCCCGCGTGGGGACTGTTGCGGCCCACCTGCACCTCGCCGGACTCGAGGTTCAGCGCTTTCAGCTTCTTATTCAATTGACCCCGCCAGGCAGCCGAGTGCCCGGCAAAGGCATGATCGAGCAAGATCTCCAGCCGGGACAATACTTCGTCACTGATCACATGTTCGATCCGACATACCTCCTCCGAGGCCTCCTCTTGGGGCATTCTCAGCAGCCCCGCCAAGAGCCGAGAGAGGCAGGCATCCCGGCGGGCAACCGATTCTGCTGCCGCCCGCCCCAACTCCGTAAAGGTAATCGTGCCATAGGACTCGTGTTGGATCATGCCGGCCGCGACCAGTTTCCCAACCGCCTTGGTGACACTGGGAAGACGGATATTGGCCAGTCGGGCGATTTCACTGACCCGCACCGGTCCCTGCTGATGCAGGCGCCAGATCAGCTCGAGGTAGTTCTCCTGGCTGGCAGTCAGCTTCATTACCATAAACAAACTCGCTAAAGGGGGCTAGTCGGTTAGCTCCTCTTGCCCTGTAATGCTACGCATGATGTCTCCAGGCGAAAAGACTGCTCAGCAATCGCTGGGATCGTCGCTGGGCCTATTACTGAAGCTTATGTCACTTGCGGCTATGACTAGTCTGTTGTCGAGCAAGGTGAGCTCAGGAGGTTCTAACCGACTACCCCCTAATCAAAATAAACTCGAAAAATCTATTATAAACAAGTCGTTATTTTCCTGTGCTCGGTACTGTACTTGCATAAAAAATGTGTGCTTTAAATTTGGTCCGCCAATAATAAAATATGGAATGTATGCAGCCTCATTTCCTGATTTTGTTATCTTTTCAGCTCGTACACCAACACCCGGTCTCACTTTTTCCCACCACTGCGGTACATATTCCACCTCTAAACTGTAACGCATGCGTGATTTCTGAGAATTAGCATCATCAACACCGACTCCTGCCGTTGTATACCAATCTCCCATATTGTAAGTTCCAAGCCCTGTTGCAAGCCAGCGATCATCATCAACGAAAATATGTCCGCCAATAGAGCTCATTCCTTTCTTATAATAAGTTTCCAAAAATACCCCTTTCAGCCGTCCTTCTAATTCAAAGCTTGCTGTATCCTCAGCTTCGCTATTCAACGGAATGGAAAACTCACCCGGAAAAGGTAGTGTCAGCCCATGAAAGAGGCCTTCAGATGCCGTTTCTCCTTTTATCGCCTGATACTGGACTGCGATACTAGGAGACCTCCCTGTCGGAGAAAAAGACCTCAAACCCTGTTTGCGCGAATCTGATGTTGTGTCACCGGGTAGAGAGTTCTTAAAGAGAGTCGGTTCACTGGGAGAGAGTCTAAGTGAAACATCTGTTTGATTAAGAGCACGAAATTGGCCCATTTTAAGAGACCATTGATTATCGATTTCCCATTGAACAAAAGCATCTTCAAAACGTCCACTTCTACTTTTATGACTGCCATCTGAATTTAATCCCTCGCTCACTAAGCGAGATTCTACAAAATAAGACAATGGCATGTCTCCGATTCTTCCACCACTTATAACTTCTACCTTTGGCAGAAAAATGTCATCAACATTATTCTCCTTTTGATCTTCGTATCGAGCGGTAGTCCAAATGGCTAATGGAATTGTTTTCTTTGTTCCTTTATCATTTTCATCTAGCATCATATAACCTCGTGCTCGAAAATTCTCACCCGTCAGGTTTAATTTTGGCACAGATACGTGACAGGTGATACAGTTATTACCAGTCTGCCTGGCAAATTGCGGTGTAGCATATGCTAAATGCGTTAGGCAAAGAATCCCTGTGATCCAAATCAATTTCTTCATTTTTATTTCCTCAAGTAGTTTCAGATAACTTTAATACCTGGGTCAAGCGCTGGTTAGGTTTACGGTCTAGACACCGGCTGAGTCCGAGTGACGCGCCAAAAGGCCGAAAGGCTCTCAAGGCCTGACGCCAGTACCGAACGACATTGATGCTTCTGTTTCGAAACTTAGCCACGGCTAACACTCTGTATTATTAGCCACGACTAACACTATTGCAAGAAAAAAAGAGAGAGTGGGAGAGATTTTTAATCAGGTTTGCGGATGACTCTCAAAATCCGTAGGATAGAGGTGATTTCCTACGGTTGGATCAAAGCAACGCTCAGGTATGAGACTAGGCAATTTTGGAGGCAACGATTAGATGAAGAACGCACATCACGGTCTGCGGAGAAACCGCTCCTTCCGCGAAGCAAAGCATCTCACCGGCACACTTCGCATAGCCAGGCGAAAGACCCGCTCCCTGCATCCCAGACAAGAGAGCGGTTGTATGCTTCTTGCCTTTTCAGCCATTCTCTTTCTTCTCCCGCTGGCGCGGGGTCAAGACGAAACGACACCGGAAGGACCCGCGGAGCCGGCCCAGGAGGTGACCAATTTCAGGCTAACGGATCACCGCGGCCTGTCGCACGAGCTGTACAGCCGCTATGACGCGACGGCTGTCGTGCTGATCTTCGACGACAACCTGAGTTCGCAGGTCGAAGCCTTGGTGCCCGAGATCCGGGCGCTGGAGGCGGAGTTTCGCACCAAAGGCGTCGTGTTTTGGATCATCAACACCGCCGATACGGTCGACCGTCCCGCACTGGTGAGCAAAGCCGAATCATTGGGCCTGTCACTGCCCATGCTCCACGACTGGGCCGGTTACGTGGTAGACGAGCTCGGAGCGGAGCGGATCTCGGAGGCGGTCATTATCAGTGCGGAGAGTTGGACAGTGGTCTATCAGGGCCTTGTGGCCAAGGGCGCAAGGCGGAATCTAGAGCGTCCTCTCGCCGCAGCCCTCACTGAACTTCTCCGCGGTGACCCGATCACCAGCGCCGTCGTCGCAGCGGACGGACCTCTTATTGA
>JADFHU010000221.1 GCA_022567055.1 Planctomycetota bacterium | reverse complement strand
ATTACTGATTACCGATGTCTGCCCATGTGAGCCCGGCTCTTGACTCCGCCCAATGGCCAGTCTATCCTGCGCTCCTCGCAGGGACAGTGGTGTCCTGCTTTTCGACTGAGTAAGAAGCATGTTTCAATACCAGACACTCAACACATTGCAATGCGAACGGTTCAGCCATTTCGCCGAATACCTACAGCAAGAGAACCGCGCCTTCAATCTGACCCGCATCGTCGATACGTCGCAGATCTACCTCCGCCATTTCGCAGACTCCCTGGAAGCGCTGCCCTGGCTGGACGCCGTGATGGCCCGCTCGGAAAAACCCCGACTCATCGATGTGGGCTCGGGCGCGGGTCTTCCCGGGTTGGCGATTGCCATTGCCAGGCCGCAGTGGGAAGTCATTAGCCTCGATGCCACGGGCAAGAAGATCGGCTTCCAACAACGGTTGATTCGCCGCTTGGGACTAGCAAATGTCACCGCTCTGCAGGGACGAGCCGAGGAATTGGCCCATCAACCGGCATTTCGAGAACGGTTTGACGCCGTGCTGGCCCGGGCCGTGGCCCACCTGCAGGTCGTCTGTGAGTTGTGTGTTGGATTCCTGAGTATCGACGGCAGACTGGTCACCGCCAAAGGCAGCGAGGTGGGTCCCGAGATTGAACAGGCCCGCAGCACCTTCGCCACCCTCCAACTGGACCTGGAAACGGTCACCCCCTACTCCCTCAGCGACCTGGCGCAAAAGATGGAGACCCCACTGGAGGGTGAAGATGCCTCCTTCAATCTGCTGGTGCTGACCAAGAAGGCCAGCATTTCCTCGAGGTATCCGCGGCCCTTCGGGGCTATCAAGAAAAGCCTAAGCGGTCCCTACTCAACCGGGGCCAGGTAGCCGTGCAAGGAATCGTGCATTTTCGAGGTATCCAGGCCATCCAGCACGATCACGCCGTGCAAGGACCGAATGAGCTGGGGATCATGCTTCCACAACCACTGAATCTTTCCCTCCAGATCGAACTGCACCACTTGAACGCCCCGCCCGTCACCCCGATGCCCCTGCCATATCGAAAGCACCACATCGTCATTGGGAAGCAACTGAAAACCCGCCCAGGATGAGCCGCCCGTCACCTTGTAGAGGTCGCTGCCCACCCCGCCGATTTTCTTGATCAACTTCCCAGCGCCGTCGTAGACCGTGAAGCTCTTATCTTTACCGCCGGCCATCAACACCCTGCCATCCGCCATTCTCGTCGCCAGGTAGGCATCGCTCTGTCCCGACTCGCTGGTCCGCCAGCGCAGCAGCACATTACCCGAGGTGTCGACCTCCAGAATCTCCGTCTTGTTTCCCACAAACAGCGTGCTCGCGCCGGAATGACGCATGACCTTGATAAAGGCGCCGCCTTTGACCTTGAAGGATCGCACCTCTCTATCGTTCTCATCAAGCTCCCTCACCTCACCCGCTCGCCCCGACAGGCCCAGCCACGTGTGGCCATCGACCGTACGCCGCGCCGTTTCCACCTTCCCCAGGCCGCTTATCTGTTTCAGGACTGCCCCCGTCTTGATATCCAGCTCCGCATATCCCTGCCGGATACTGACCAATACGCGGTCATCCCCTATCAACTGAAGATCGCGAATCAATTCCCCGCCGAACCCTTGAGACCAGTTGGGTTTTTTGGATCTTAGATTGACCCGATGGATCTGCCTGGCCTGCTCATCCACCAGGAGCATGTCGTGGGGCCTGCGCCAATCCGAGTTTTCCGATAGCGTTTTCTCATGAGTCGCCCCACAGCAGCAAAAGGTGAAAAACGCTAGGATCAAGGTACCTTCTTGGGCAAGATTGGGTAATTTCATGGTCTCTCTGGCCATCCATTCGATAGAAACAACTTTTAGTACATAAGACACTCATGTGAGTGTATCCTGTCGTCCAGGTGGCAGCAACCGGAACATCGTAGCGCGCAAAGACGCGAAGGCGCCAAGAAAAGAGTAGGCGCTCACAGGAAAACAGACTTGCCATTATTTGAGCTTCGCTCAAAGGATAATTACACGGGAAGAAAAGAAGATAGGGAAGGGCTGACGCCGATGCCAACGATCCTATTGTGGCAGATGGCAGTTGCAGATTGGCGGCAGCCCCTTCGATCCTTCCTGTGGAATATGCAAATCGAGCGAAGCTCGGACCACGAAATGCAGACAGTATCCCTGCGAACGGTTACAGAAAATCTAACCCATTCGGCTCAACTCTCCTTTCTTTGCGTCTCTGCGCCTTTGCGCGCTATAGTTTTCTTCAATAGACGGGCGAATAGAGCGTAGCGGGCTAGCGCGAGATACCTAGGAGAGAATCTCGCGACTCAGGGTTGACACCCTCGTTCCTGGCGGCTAGACTCAGTCGTTACTCTATATCGGGGTGTGGCGCAGTTTGGCTAGCGCGCATGACTGGGGGTCATGAGGTCGGAGGTTCAAGTCCTCTCACCCCGATTTGGGTGATTTTTATATCGGGCTCCTGGGACTTAATCGTCCCACGGGCCTTTTTTAATGGGCGGGGAAGGCGGGGAGATTTTTGGATTGGGGATTCGATGGGTGGCTATGTCCTCCGCAACGGTCAAACTTCACATACGAAAGCCGATCAGGCGGGGTGTCTTTCGTGATCAATGCACTGACGAGGACATTATTATCAAGGACGATCTTCACGAGCCCATGCCACCGCTTCGTCAGCAAGTCGTTGTGCTTCTTGCGGATCGAGACCCACGTTGCGTTTCTTTATCTCACGAACGGTCTCGTGAAATATCATTTGACGCACAGACTTGTCTACGAACTTGGAGAGATCGCCCTTCTTGCCGCCATTGCTGGCGATGTGCATACGGACCATGCGGTCCGTCTCGTCGGGTATGACTAGATTCCAGCGGCTCATCTGGAACACCTCCTGTACATATATACACTTATGCGCATAAGTGTACAGCATGTGCCTAAAGCAGTCAAGTGTTCCTTTGTCGGTTGTCCTGTTCACCAATATCCGGTTGTGGCGCAGCTTGGCCAGGGCGCATGGCTGGGGGTCAGGGTGTTTCGGATTTTGGATTGCGGATGTGGGATTGGGGATCTTGGCTCATCGCTGGTCGGCGAGTGATTTTTTCACCGCAGAGCCGGGGCGGGCGCTGAGATTTTTTTCGGCTGGAGATCCCCCCCAAAGTCATCACGCGCCTCCGAGCGAAAAACGCGATTGAAAGCGTCTACTTGCGGCATTCGCAAGGTTAGTGTACTATGCTGAGCCAGTGGAAGCCGTGTTCGGCTCGGAATCTAAGGAGTTCACGTGGCTCGCCACCACTGGATGAGGAACGTCGAATGGGAAAGTGTTAGGGGAGCAAACTCCGGTTCAACCTGAACCCCCAAGCCTTCGAGTACAATTTGACGCGATCTTGGCACGACTGCTACTCTACTGGTAGGAAAGAAAAGGAGGTATTCGCCATGATTCATTGGAAACTTGGAAACCTCAAGGCCGCTCGCGAGGCCGTTGTGGCCGATGAGATCTGATGGCCGTGTTAAGGCTTAAGTTTCATGTTTGCCGACAGGAGAACTGCGAACGATGCCAAAACTCCTAGACAATCTAGTACTCGACCGGTGTCCCCACTGCTCCGTAGCCAATCCAACTTTGCTCATGCTGCATAACTTCGATACTGACGATCATGCCCAAGCACGACCACGTAGATGGGGTGTATATGTCTGCGGAGGATGTGGTGGTGTGGTGACTGCGTGGGCGACAGCCTTGGAGCAGGTCGTGCGTGAATGGTTTCCTTTTGCTAAATCAATTAACGAGGATATTCCCGAACGCCCCCGCACATACTTGAAGCAGGCATTAGAAAGCTTACATGCCCCGTCCGGAGCGGTGATGCTAGCTTCAAGCAGCGTAGACGCGATGCTAAAAGCAAAAGGGTACCGCGACGGAAGCCTATATGCTCGGATCGAAAAGGCCACGGAAGATCACCTGATCACTAGTGAAATGTCACAATGGGCGCATGACGTGCGACTTGATGCCAATGATCAACGTCAGGCTGATGAACAATCGGCTCTCCCGTCGTCAGACGACGCGGTGCGAGTGATTGATTTCGCTTCTGCCCTCGCGGAGCTTCTGTTCGTCTTGCCGGGTCGCGTCAATCGTGGAATTCAACAGACCACATAGTGGCGGCTAACAATCCAATTGAGCCCGACGGCGTACTGGAAGCGTTGGGTGGTGAAGAGTGAAGGGTGAAGGGTGAAGGGGTACATGTTGTAAGTTTTATGTTTTAAGCAGGAATCCACGGCAGCCTAAATCTTAACACTTAAAACTGATTCCCGAGGCTATCTCTTTTGGGTGTTATCAGGAAACCATATAATGACTTGTTAGGCGCCACGTTATGAAAGTGAACAAATCCGAAGAATACAAGGCATTACGCCAGGAAATCATTCATTGGCAAACGCGACGACTCACGCTCCTCGCCGGGTCCGTTGTTTTTGTTACTGCAGTACTCAGCTTCCTTCCGGATGCCACGTCCAATGTGGTCGTCGGACGAACTATCGTGGTTATTATGTACTTAGTCGCCGTAGTCTGGCTCGCTCGCTATTGCGCACTAGCGGAAGAGAACATCGGGGCATACATCCAGGTTTTCATTGAGGACGAAAGCGGAGCCATGTGGGAGACTCGATTCAGTCAACTGAAGGGCGGCGCGAACCCCATTCTCAATAACTTGAACATCTTTGTGGCGTTTTCCTATGGCGGACTCGGTTTGCTCGCCGTCGTTTGGCCGCTATCAGAGACCGATGCGCATCCTGCTCTCTTGGCGACTCTCTCGGTTGTCTTTTTCTTCTTTTTTGTCTATTCGCTCTGCAAATTGATGGATACGAGAGTCAGACGTGCGCAACTGCTGTCCGACTGGAAGGCAGTTCAAGAGAAAGAACTGAAAACTGCACGAGATACCTAAGCGGGTAGCCGGGGGTGTTTAGCCCCCAGCCCCCACACCACCCGGCATGCGGGTCCGCACCGGGCGGTTCCTGGAACGAGTCGACCCGTAGGCAGACAGGCAGGAGCCACTCAGATCACTCCTGTGGAGAAAGGCCAGGCCATGACGCGCCATAGAATCACGCATCCGGTCGGATGTAATGTGTCCCATGAGCACATGGAGCGCAATTCTCCGTTCCAAGTTCGGTCCTTCATTGCTCGCTGGCAACTACTATGACCTCTGCTGACTTCTGCCCAATCATCCCATGCGTTACCGCACAGGACGCTGTCGGTATTCCCGACCGCCCCGTTGGGCAGATCTCCCCGGATAAGAGCATGAACTTTCACTACACAACCCCAGCATTTACCGTAGCTCCTGAACTCAGGGCTTCGTTATGTTGTGCTCAGTCGTCGTGCAAAAATAACCCACCGGTTTTCCATCTCATCTTCACGCCATCTTCGTCCGTTCCTCAATCGCGAATCCTCAACGTAGAACAGCTACGCTTCGGGTTTCGCTCAATCGGTCACGAACGAATCTGACGCAAATCTGAGCGTAAAACCAATGATTTATTTTTGCACAACTCCTCACTCACCCAGAGCCTCGGCCATATATGCTGTTTCTGTTCGTGGGCTCGTAGCTTCGGAGTCTCGCTACGCTCGCTTACCTGCACTCGGGCTTGCATCCCTGCGGGAGCAAGCAGCGGCTTCAGTGATCTTATTCGCGGTTACGCCCTTGCCGTCGGCTAGTACTTGTGCCTATGAAACGAATCGTTACCATAAACAGAGTTCACGTACAGGGGACTTGCACCCCATAAGTTCATGCCCATGCCGGGCGTACACAAGCGGCTTGAATCAGACTATTTCGCCGCTCAGGGTTGTGGGGCGTCGGTATGTCTATTCTGGCGAAATCGCTGCTCAGCCTAATCGTTAGGTGTGGCGAATTAAGATAATGAGTAGGAGTATCTTTAAGTTGTGCTAAATTTAAGTGCATCAAAAATAAAATTTACTAGGGCCATTGTACGCACGCCGTGTAAGAGTATAGTTCAAGGATTAACATCAGCTAATATCGGAAAACCTGACTACAATAAAGCTTTGGAGCAACATCAAGAATATATTAAGGCCTTACAATACTGTGGCCTTGAAGTCATTATTTTGCCCGCGGATGAGCGATATCCTGATTCTACTTTTGTTGAAGACACTGCTCTCCTAACACCTCACTGTGCTATTTTCACAAACCCAGGTGCGGAATCGAGAAAAGGTGAAATAGCCATTATTCGAGAGACCATTGCTGATTTTTATAATACGATTGAAACTATTAAACCGCCTGGTACCGTTGAAGCCGGTGATATCATGATGGTTGGTAATAATTCTTATATCGGCCTATCGGAACGTACCAATGAAGAAGGTGCCAATCAAATGATTAGTATCTTGCGGCACTATGGAATGAATGGCATCCCAATAAAGATGCATGAAATGCTTCACCTTAAAACCGGTTTGAGCTATATCGAAAATAATTATTTGATGATAACCAAAGAATTTCTCAATGAACCAACATTTCAACAATTCAAACAATTAGAAGTCAGCAGTGAAGAGGCTTATGCAGCCAATTCAGTGTGGATTAACGATAGGGTACTGGTACCTCAAGGTTTTCCCAATACTAAGGCCCTGATTGAATCTGCCGGATATGAGACGATTGTTATTGATACATCAGAGTTTCGTAAAATTGATGGTGGACTCAGCTGTTTGTCACTGAGATTTTAACAATTAAAAAGCTTTAGGTTTTTAATCGCATGTTGCAAATATCCCTAGCAAGGCTAATTCAGCCGACACAAAAAAACACGTGCCTGATTAGCGGCGTTTCGATCATGAAAGGATGAGCACAGATGTTCATGATAAAATTGTTCTTCATTGTCGCTTTGGTCAAGCTGTTGCTAAATACAAATAAGCCCGCTCAGTGTGCAGGGATCTACACGGCAGGCAGCTTTCTCATGAATTTGATATTTGGGGGGCCTTTTCTGTTCGCGGTCATCGCATCGGCAATTTCATTCGCTTTCGCACTCTTGTATTTCTGGTTGCTGGACAAATTCGAGGAATCAAGCCTGTTTTGGGTCATCCTTATTCTGGGTCTTTTTCTTGGCCTGGTGTAACTGCGACCGATGCATCTGGAAGATCGAAGCGGGTAGCCGTGGGTCTTTAGCCGCCGGCCCCCACACCTCCGGACTTGCGGGTCCGCAACCGGTAGAGCCTTAGACAGGATGTGAATGAATAGCCGCTTTATGACGGATTCAAGGAGGGGCACTTATGTCCCACACACCATTATCGCCGCCGCGTTTTGAGATTGTTTTCGACATAATAAAAAGATGGATTATCCGGCCTCTGTTCCCTTGGCTTTTGTTTTATTATGTTTCACCTGTGGGTGACGATAGCTATAGCGGATCATTTTTCCGACCGTGGCGAACCATTCAAAAAGCAGCAAATACTCTCACGGCTGGAGACGTAGTTATGGTCCGAGATGGTGTTTACAACGAAACTGTAACTGTAATGTCCTCTGGTAACAACACTGATGGTTACATTAGATTTCTAGCCCACAATCGACAACGTCCGCCCATTTTGGACGGAAGGAGGATAACGGTTCCTCTGAATGATAAGGGACCGGCAAGAAATAACTTGGACTTTTGAATGCCCAATTGCACCCCATCTTTGATCGCTTCTCAATCGCGAAATCCGCGACGTAGAACGGCTACGCCTGTGGTTTTGCTCAATCGGGCGCGACCAAATATGAGGCACACTTGGACCCCAAATTGTCCAACTTATTTCTTGCCGATCCCTAATGGCATGTTCTTCATCCAGGATAAAAGCTATATCAGGGAAGCAATGGGGTGGGGAGCAATGGCGTCAGCCCTGGAAATAGTACTCTCTAATTGCAATAGTTGGCCCAGCCCTGTGTCCTGCACGTCATGGCCCGCCCACTCCATATAAATTTACAGGTGCAATTTATCATGTGACCATTCGTGGAAACCAAAGGAGAGACATATTCCTCTCGACGCAGGATCGTGCACGCTTTTTTTTCAAACTCGAAGAAAGCGTGCAACGCTATGGGCTTCTCTGGGGTCGGACCTGAGTAAGCGGCCGCGCAG
>JADFHU010000220.1 GCA_022567055.1 Planctomycetota bacterium | reverse complement strand
GAGATTGGACATCGTGGGCGTGAATGCCAATGTCGATGAGGACAATGTGAGAGAGTTGACGGAGCAGGCCGATGTCATCGTGGATGCGGCGCCCCTGTTCCAGGAACGCTATCTCATGAATCAACAGGCGGTATTACAGGGCAAGCCCATGGTCGAATGTGCCATGTTTGAACTCGGCTTACAAGTCACGACCTTTGCCCCCGGCAAGACAGCCTGCCTTTCCTGTTTGTACCCTGAGTTCCCCCAGCAGTGGAAGCGACGCTTCCCGGTGTTCGGGGCGGTGTCCGGAACACTGGGTTGCATCGCCGCCATGGAGGCCATCAAGGTAATTTCCGGTCTGGGCTCTCCGCTGTACAATCAGATGCTCATGCTTGATCTGCGCGATGGCTCCTTCATGAAACGGACCATTCAAAAACGATTGGATTGCAAGACCTGCGCGACAGTTAAACCTTAAGTTGCTTACTTGAATACAGAGTTCAGTGCGCGGCCTTCGGCCGAAATCAAGAGTATTTTTAACCATGAAGAGCATGAAGGACATGAAGAAGGCTGTCGCCGAAGTTCGAACTTTATACATTGCCATGTTAGCTAAAGTCGCTGTACGGCCTTTTGGTATTGCCCACCTCCCTGTTTGGCCGAAGGCCAAATCCCTTCATGTTCTTCATGGTATATTTCCTTTTCTATATTTGCTTGAACCACTGCCATGGTATATGGACTCGCGCAAAGGCGCAAAGACAACGCGTGTTTGAGATCTTTGCGTCTTGAACGAGTGAAACGAGTGGGCGCGCGTCATTTTTATGGTTCCGGCCGAAGGCATGCTCTGGTATTTATGAAACATTGGGGTCAAAAGTGAAAATCGAGGTTGATTGGTGATTGTTGTCTATTGCTTAACAGCCCTGGCATTGGCCGCCTCCGTTCTTAAGAGTCCGGACAAGACCAAACTGGCGCTGCGGGTGGCCTGGTCTCGATTCAGGACGGTTGCACCGACCTTTTTGCAGATTGTCTGTTTGGCCTCCGTCGTTTTGACCCTACTCCCAAATGACATGATTGCCTCCCATCTCGGCACACAGAATCGCTGGATGGCCTTGGTCATCGCCGCGGCGCTGGGCTCCATCACCATCCTGCCTGGTTTTATCGCCTTTCCCCTGGCGGGGTCGCTGCTGAGCAAGGGAGCCGCCTACATGGTGTTGTCTGCTTTCACCACGACGGTCATGATGGTCGGCATCTTGACCATTCCCCTGGAAAAGCGTTATTTCGGTCTAAAGGTGACCCTCGTTCGTAATCTTGCCGGTCTGGGCATCGCCCTGGCCGTGGCGCTGGTGACCGGATGGATCTTTGGGGAGTTGTCGTGAAGAACAAGATAATCTCCATGGCGCTCTGGCTCCTCATCGGAACCTACCTCATGGGCCTGGTGATAGCACGACAGGTGGCTTGGCAGCCGGGCATCACCATGGGTCGGCATTGGGGTGAATTCATCAAGGGCATGGTCAAGATATTTCCCTGTGCCTTTGTCTTGATAGGTCTGTTTGAGGTGTGGATAAAAAGGGAAACGGTTGAGCGCACTATGGGCCAGGCCTCGGGTTGGGGCGGCTTTGTCTGGGCGCTGCTCTTGGCAGGGACCACCGTCGGCGGGATGTTTGTGACTTTTCCCGTGGCCCACGCCCTGCACACCAAGAGGGCCAAGCTGAGCGTCATCTTTACCTATGTCGGTGCGGCGGCCATTTGTCGCGTCCCCATGACGCTCTTCGAGGCCGGTTATCTGGGCGGACGTTTCACGCTCGTGCGTTTCGCGGTGTCCCTGCCCTTGGTTGTCCTCTCCTCCATCCTGATGGGTGGATGGCTTGAGAGATGTCACTATCAAATTGAGAACCCCTAGAGTATGTTGAACCTAACTTGGCAAGACCTTGAGCAGATGCATTCGGCATGGCGATGGTATTTCACCGCAGAGGACACGGCCCGGACTTCGGCCGGAACCAAAAAAAGTTTGAACCACAGAGGACACCGAGGGCACAGAGAAGAGAACGAGGAAAGCAGCGGAGATAGCCTCTCTGTGACCTCTGAATGCTCTGTGGTAAAACACCGTGCATATGCCGAAGGCATATGCTGATACTTATGCAACTGTAGAGTTGAAGTACCTGGGAGGCAACTGCAATGAGTGAGCATCGTAGCTATCAGACCAAGAAGAACTGGTGGATCCACTTCGGTTGGCTGTCGCTATTGGTCATTGCGGTCTTGCTGTTTGCCCTGCTCTTTGGGCGTCGAGTCGCAGGCCTACGTTTCACACGGAATGAAAAAGAACTCGTGGTCTACTGTGCGGCGGGGATGCTACTACCCGTTAAAGAGGCCGCCAAGAGCTATAAAGAGAAATATAATCAGCCCATCCGCTTGGAACCCGCCTCTAGCGGTCATCTAGAGATACTCATCAGGGAGGAAACGAAGTCCGGCAAGCCACTCGCCGATCTCTACATCCCCGCCAATGACTACTATGCCAAGAAGACCGCTGCGGATGGTTTGACACAGGAGTATTTTCCTCTGGCGACATTCAGGTTGGTCCTGGCGGGCAAACGCGAGACCGATCTGAAAATCACGAGCCTGAATGACTTGCTCGAGCAGAACATCTCCTTTGTCATGTGCAATCCCGAGGCGGCCGCCGGTCGGTTTGCGCAGAAGACGCTGGCGGCACTGGGGATGTATGAAGCCCTGAATAAGGCCATGAAGGTCAGCTTCCCCACGGTGGTGGAGGCGGCCAATGCCATTCAGACGTCGGACGATGCGCAGGCCGGCTTCCTCTGGGACACCACGGCCCGACAATACAAGCTAAAGATCTTTGACTTGCCAGAGTTGGCAGGGGCAAGCTCCTCCACCTCGGTCAACGTGGTATCAACGAGTAAGGTTCCCGCCCGGGCCCTCGCCTTTGCACGGTATTTGTCTGCCCCTGAGCAGGGGAACGCCGTTTTCGCCCGCCATTTCTTCTCACCCGTCCCTGGAGACAGGTGGCACCCGCAACCCGAATTGACATTCTTCTGCGGGGGGGTAAATCGCAATGCCGTGCAACGGACTCTGCGGGAATTTGAGGAGCGGGAGGGCATCAAGATCCGTACTGAGTTTGGCGGATGTGGCACACTGGTCACCACCATGCAGAGTATCAAGAGTGGCGAGAGCGAGGCCGGTTTCCCCGATGTCTACATGACCTGTGATAAGACCTTCTATGATCCAGTCGCGGAGGATTTTGGCGAGGGTAGGGATATCTCGACAACAGACATCATCATCCTGGTCCGCAAGGGCAATCCCAAGGGGATAGCCCGTCTGGAAGATCTGGCCCGAGAAGGGGTCAGCTTTGGCACGACCGATCCCAAGATGAGCACGCTCGGTTCTCTGAGCTGGAAACTCTTCACCCTGATGGGTCTCAAGGAGGCCGTGCGGAGCAACGCGATTGTGACCACGCCCACGGCCCATGAACTCGTGTTGCAGATGACCGGCCACCCCAAGTTAGACGCGGTGCTGGTCTATGTGGCCAACTGTCACTTCGCCAGGGAAACTTGTGACTTGATTCCCATTGGCCACCCCCTGGCCAAAGCCACGCAAAACATTGGCGCTTCTCTTCGTACGCCCTATCCCCGACTCACGGAACGACTGATCAATGCGCTCCACTCCACCGAGAAATCTAAGAAGCGCTTTTTGGAATATGGATTCCAGTGGGTCTCCGACACGGAGAGCAAATGAGTCGACCCCACCACGCAAACCCCGACTTACGCGTACGCTCCGACAAGCCCTTTCTCTTCTGCCTGGGGCTCTTGGCAGGCGTGTATATCCTGCTAATCGTGTTGATGGTGCTTGCGGACATCGCCTACATGTTCGTGGACCCGGACACAGAGAACATGGCCGTGATGTCTCGCAATGTGGGGATTGTCGAAATCATGCCCCAGGGCGCCGGGCACTTGGTGACCGTGCGCGATCCGAAGACGGGGGCCGGCGAGGACTACGCCATCCGGGCGGACCAACGTCTCTATGTAGAATCGGGTGACCGCGTCAAGAAGGGAGATCTCTTGACCAATGGCGAGATGACCGGCACCCAGGCCATGTACCGAGCCCTGGTCTCGCCCGAGATTCGCTACGCCATCGTCCTGAGTCTGGTCTCCTGCACCATCTCGACGATTCTCTCGCTCTGGGTGGCCATCCCCATCGGCTATATCATGTCACGGTTTAATTTCCGCGGCAAGGCCATCTTCGATACCATCCTGGACATCCCCATTGTCTTACCGCCGCTGGTGGTGGGGATCAGTCTCCTGGTGCTCTTCAACTTTCCCCCCTTCTCCTGGACGAGTGCCTATGTGGTCTATGAGATCCCGGCCGTGATACTGGCCCAATTCATGGTTGCGGCGGCCTTCGCCGTGCGCACCCTGCGCGTGACCTTCGACCGCATCCCGCAACGCTATGAAAACGTGGCCCTGACCCTGGGCTGCAACCGTGCCCGCGCCTTCTGGATGGTCATCATGCCCCAGGCCCGCTATGGCGTCCTGGCCGCCGGGACCCTGGCCTGGGCCAGGGCCCTGGGCGAATTCGGGCCCATCCTGGTCTTTGCCGGCTCGACACGGATGCGCACGGAAGTCTTGCCCACGTCGGTATTCCTGGAAATGCAGGCCGGCAGCCTCAAGGGGATGTTGGCCATTTCTCTACTGATGATCTTCACGGCGGCCGTCGTGCTCATCGTGGCCCGCCTCTTTGGCATGAAGAAAGGCTATCTATGATTCGCGTGGACAATCTCAGCATGACGCAGGGAGAGTTCTCGTTGGAGGGTATCTCCTTTCACATCCCCGAAGGCCGCCATGCGGTCCTCACCGGCAAGAGCGGCTCCGGCAAGACCACCTTGCTGGAAGCCGTCTGTGGACTACGTCCCATCCAGGCCGGCACGATCACCATCGCCGGGCAAGACATCACCACCAAGCGTCCCGCGGAACGACGCATTGGCTATGTCCCGCAGGACGGGGCGCTGTTTCCCAACTACCGTGTGGGCGAGCAACTGGCCTTCGGCTTGATCGTCCATCGTTACGACAGTAAGGCCATTGCCGAGCGTGTGGAGGAGGTGGCCACCCTGCTGGGCATCGATCATCTCCTGGATCGTTACCCCGACAAACTCAGTGGCGGAGAGATTCAACGGGTGGCCCTGGGACGCGTCCTGACCCTCAAGCCCCATGCCCTCTGCCTGGACGAACCGCTCAGCGCCCTGGACTGGGACACCCATGAAGAGATCTGCGATCTGCTGCTGAACACCATCAAGAAACAGCGCATCACCACCCTTCACATCACGCATAACCGCTTGGAAGCCCAAAAGCTGGCCGACATCGAGTTCATTCTGAAGGATGGCACGATCGTAGAGCCCTAGGCGAGGGGGATTTCGGTTTTCGGTTTTCGGTCGGCTACTGCTGAGATGAAATGTTTCAACTCAGATCCAAGTCAGTTGCTACCTGCTTAAGTCTCTTATCCGATGTCCACAATTGAACATGACTCAAGAGACTTGAAGCGATCAAATGCATGTCAATCCAACCAAGACCCTTACCCATGATGCCCTTGTTTTCGATGAATTCCAAGAGCTCTATTTGCTCAGCCACCTCGACTGTCGGCAGAGCCTGCAATGACTCTAATATCTCGCGCCTATTCTTGAGGTTTCCACAGGCCAATTCACCAATGACAAAGGGATGGCACACGACAATCCCTTCCCGGAGTTTCTTCGCCAATGCCTCACTTCCATTACGCAGGTGGGATACCCATATGGATGTATCAACAAGGACCATGATTCAATTGCCCACTCTCCGCCTAGGAGGTGACTTGAGCGACTTTTCCGTCCCACCCAGTTTTGCCAAGCGCTCGCTACTCTTCAACGCAATCAGGGCCTCTAGCCCCATACGAACGAGAGCTGTTTTTTCTCGAACGCCCGTCAAATCAGATGCTCTGGCGAGGAGTTCGTCTTCTATGTTCAATGTTGTTCTCATAATAATACCTTTTTATCTACTTTATTTCGTATGTATTAATATGTATTATAAAGATAGGATAGTCAAGGCATTTCTTTGAGAAAACGCATCTGCAGGAGCCTATGAGAAGCAGCCTAATGCTGCGGTACGATGAGAGAGCACTGTATAATCTCACATGCTCCGAGAAACCGCTTGGGACACGGGGCCATACTGGATCACCTATCTTTTCCTCTGTGTCTCTGTGACTCAGTGAGAGACAAAATGGTCACTGCCGAAGGCCGGGGTGCGACCTCCCAACTTCTACGGCTCCACCAATAACTCACCGAAAAAGACGGCGTTAATGAGCAAGCGTTGCGTGCCCCACCAAAAGGCGCGAAAGGAGGGATTGTCCAAGGCGAGAACGACGGCGCCCTGACCTTGTTGATCGATGATCAGGCTGGCGGAATTGGCCATGAGAACGAGGTTTTCCTCGGAAATATAACCGGCGAGCAAGGGATCATTTAAGTATTGGACTGGCGTCGAATACGCGTTTGCAGAGGGCTCGAGAAACTTCGCGCCGCTGCGAATGACCGGGAGATACTCGGAAGCGTAGCCATAGCCGATAGGATGGGTGACATCGACCGAAGTGGCAAATATGGCTCCGTTTACCTGCTTGAAGGCCAGTTGATCGCGGGCGTCGGCAAAGGGGCGACGTTCAACCGGACTGGCCTTGCCGGGACGATCGTCTTGCTCAGACTCAGCAGCTTTCTCCCGAGCCTCCTGGACTTTTTCCTCCTCGGTCATGCGCCAGACGCCTTCGGCAAGCTCTTTCTCAATGACCCATTTGACGGCTCTGTGCTCCTGAGCCCATAGTACGCCCCCGCCTTTGACGAAGGCTTTTAACTTATCTAGAGTGCTTTCTCGGAGATCTAGGTCGCGGGTTAGAAGCACGTGCGTATAGTCCGGCAAGGAAACGCTTCCCAGGCGAGTCCAATCCACCATGGTAATTGGCATGCGGATGCGCTGATCGAATAAATGCCAGATTTCGCCGACGTCGTATTGGTTCATGCCGCGTCCGGTCACGAGAATAACCTTCGGCTTTTTGAGAACCTTGAAGTCCTTGCTGCCGAGATCGATGCCCGAGCGAGTCGAGCTGCTACCCGCAGGAAAGACAGGCGCGCCACCGGCAGCGGCGTCCCTCAATAGACGCATCGCCTGGTCGGGAATTGCTGGATTCAGCGCTTTACCCACAAATAGGGAGCCGTATCCGAATTCCCTTTGCTCGCCTCCAGCCAGGGTCGCGGTAAACGGGCGGGTCGCCACCCGCACGTTGGCTTCCGCATCCAGCAGCGCGTAGAGCAAAGCGGGCGACGCGCTATCCCGCCAATCGATGAGATAGCCAACGGCGCTTTCTCCCAGCGGGTTGGCATGCGCCGGGGTGAAGAACGAAGGGGGCATCGCTTTGGTGGCGACCCTCTTGACCGGGACGGTCGTATGCTGAAGATTAAAAGCAAGCGGTAACGTCCAAGCGGATACATCATAGAAAATATCTTCCTCAAATTCTGTCCGACGCTCCCATAGGGTTTGCAAATAGGGGTAATGAAGCTGAGCAAGAGGAACGGCGATGGAACACTGGGCCGGGTAGATCTTGCCCTTGATTTTCTTCGATTTCGCAAGCGCCTCGACCTCGATATGGTGTCCTTGCAAAACGCGGACGAACTCCCGTAGACGGGTCGGATCGCCATTCGCGGTCGCGAGGTAATAGCCACCCTCGGACTTACCCTGCTTCAGACTGTCGGCGTAAAAGTCTCTCTGATATTCGAGTAACTCATCCTTCAATGCGGCAGTGGCTGCCAGCGAAGAAAGCGATGTTCTGAATTGATTGGAAATCGAAATGGGAAAGGTCAGCAAACCGTTCTGGGTATCCTGGTGAGCGCCGCGCGAACTGGGTTGCTCGAATAATATGCCGACGCATCCGAACAAGTCGGGATAGGTCGACCCCTTGCCCACGAAGAAGTCATCGTAGCCCTCCTGCGAATAATACAGAATGCCTTCCCTGTCGTAGACGCGGCGATGATATGCCGCGATGGCGTCTGTCAATGTCTGATTGATGGCTGGGGTGAGCGGATTCACCCGCTCGGGTTTGCCGGG
>JADFHU010000219.1 GCA_022567055.1 Planctomycetota bacterium | reverse complement strand
GGATTCGACAGGGTCTCGCGGTACACCACATGAGTCGACACATTGGCAACAACGTTCTTCTTTCATACGTTTTCAGCCTGGGGTGGAAAGCCCGGGCTAACAAGGTCATTGGCGACATTCTTTCCGACTGGCCTGCCAATCAGACATTCCTGACCGAGCTGCGACATCAACTCGCCATCATCGAAAGCCAGCAGAATCACCTATCAGCCGCTCTAAAGAATGGAATCCGCTCCACACTTGCGGACCTCAATAGGGACCCCAAAGCTATCTTGCTGGACTTACTTTCGGACTGGTGTGACCCCAACACACATCCAGGGATCTTTGAGACGTGCAGGGCGGCCGATGCCGATTTCTTCGACCGAAATCGCCAATATTATCTCGATCATATGGCCAAGGTGGATCGGGCCCTCGCCCTGTCTTTCAGTCAGGCCTACCCTCGACTCAGCGCTCTACAGGAAACACTCGACCTTGAGCGTTTCACGCGAGACGACGCCATTTTTGCGGCAAGCTACTATCCCTCCGTCACGCGTTCTTACTGCGCCGACATACGGGCACAGACCTACTTCAATCTCATGACAACCGCCATTGAACTCTCCCAAATCAATCTCAGAACCGGCCGTCTACCCGATGCGCTCTCTCCCGAGATGCCCAAGAACCTATTCACCAATGGGGGCTTCACCTACGAGAAGACGGATGAGGGCTTTCTTCTCAGTTTTGATGCGATAGATCCAGGCAGAGAAAAGACGTACTCGTATACATTCAAGGTCAGATAGCAAGGGTCTCGGTTACGATTGTCTCTACTGCCGCGTTGGACGTCTGCCCGGCCGAGCCTTCGGAAATGCTTCGCAGAGGTGGTAGAAATCCCCGGGCACACTTTAAACCCAATCCTCCCATACGATTGTTATATTGGTAGCTGACCCATGAGTGGACGGCAGAATCTGTTATGGAAGATTGGTTCCTCATTAATCGCTGTAAACGGGGCGATGCCAAGGCGTTCGAGCGGCAGCTTGACCGAGCCGGCGCAGTCTTCGGATCGCGGCCCGCGGGACAATCAGAGGACATCTTGCAATACATCGAAACACTCGACCTGTAATCGAAGGGGCATTGTCATGAAACGGTTCAAGGACAAAAACTGTATCGCCGCGATCGTCTTACTACTCTGTTTCCAGAGCGTAGCGTCCGATGTCCCTTCGGATCCCGACAATGCCGCCCTGCTCTATTATCAGGCCTTCCTCTCGTTTCCAGGTCAATACAATGAAATCTCGATGCCATTGGAACCCTCTCCCTCGGGGGCCATTGAACCCAGCCAGACCCTTCGGGATTACTTAAAGACCTGTCATGATACCTTCGAATTCGCCAAGGCAGCGGCTCAGTTACCTCGATGCGACTGGGGTCTGCGCTACTCTCTCGGTAATGCAGTCCCGATTTGTTTGGCGCCGATACGCCAATTGGCCTTCAACGCGAAGGCACAGGCTCTGGTGTTTGCCGCCGATCGGGACTATCGACAGGCCCTCGAGTATTGCCTCCTGATTCACAGCATGGCTGAACATCTAGTTGACGAGAACATGGGCTCATTCCTAGTAGGCATTGCACTCCATGGGTTGGCCAACAAGGGGATTCGCCAGATCCTGAGCATCATGCCGGCCGACACAAAGCTGCTTCAGTGGCTCGGCGAGGAACTGGCACGATGGCCACGCGGAGAAAACCTCGCGAACGCGCTGAAGAACGAAGAGGCGATCGAGTTGAGAACGTTTCGCTTAGACAAGGACCAACTGATCGAACTGGCGAAGACACGGGCCAGCGGGGTCCTCAGCCCCAAGAGAGAAGAACGACTGAACAACGCAGATGCCGCCTTCCTCAAAGCCAGCCGCAATTACTTCGCTCGGTCCATGGCCACATGTCGGGTCCTCTTAGAGGAGCCGGGTCCCTATGAGACAAAGTTCCCACGGCTACAAGAGTATGACGAGCGGATGAGGTCGGAAGAAGAGACGAATCCACATGCGACTCTGACAGCTATATTCGGGACCAAAATGGCCCGAATCTATACCCTGACCATTCTGGTCCAAACGGGCCACAATGCCCTGAGGACGGCGATTCGCATATACGAAGTCAAGGCTGAAACGGGGGCACTGCCCGAGGAATTGCCCTCCGGACTGCCCGGCGATCTGTTCAGCGACAAGGACTTTGTTTACGTCAAGACTGAGGAGGGGTTTCTGTTGAGATGCCACACTGCGGTGTTGGGCCGAGACAAGCCACGTGAGTACGCATTCCGCGTGAAATAGACGGCGCCAACTGAGATTCAAAGCCAGCGAGGGAACCGTTCTGTACATCGGTCCTTAGTCCCATTGTTGACTTTTTCTCCTTTCCGCAACGCTCTGCCCCCAATAGTATCGCCTCTCCGTAGTGTCAATGTCTGTCAGAAAAACGCACGATTAAGGAACCCTCGGTGAAGTTGATCCTCATAGCAGCGCTGGTCGTCCACTTTTTCTGGGAACTCTTCTTGAGCGTTCGCAACGACTGGTTCATCAAGGCCAATTACGGACGACTCGACGAGGTCCTGCCGCGAGCGCTGCGCGATCGGATCAGCCGGGAGGACTACCGCCGAGCGGTGGAATACAGCAGCGCCAAGACCGTCTTCGGGCTCATTCAATCCGCGCTCAGCCTGGTCCTGGTGATCGCCGTCCTCGAGTGGGCGCTGCTGAATCCCATCGACCAGTGGCTGGCGGCATTGCCTCTGGGCCGCGTCTGGTTCCTGCTGGCGATCCTGCTGATCGTGCAGGTCATGGGACTGCCCTTCGATCTCTACCGCACCTTCGTGCTGGAGCAACGATTCGGCTTCAACAAGACCACTCCCAGGGTCTTTCTCCTGGACCAAGTCAAATCACTCTTCTTGTCTCTGCTGATCTTGACGCCGCTCCTTTGGCTCCTCTTGCTCCTCTATGATGTCACGGGGCCCACCTGGTGGGTCTGGGGCTTTCTACTCTTCTCCGCATTTCAGTTCCTGATGCTGATCCTCTATCCCTTGGTGATCGCGCCTCTCTTCAACACCTTTGTCCCGATGGAGGACGCCGCGCTGCTGGAGGCCATTCGTGCCCTCACCGACAAGGTGAGGTTTCCGCTCAAAGGCGTCTTCGTGATGGACGGCTCCAAGCGGAGTGGCCACTCCAACGCCTACTTCACCGGCATCGGCCGTTCCAAACGCATCGTCTTCTTCGATACACTCGTGGACAAACTCACCCATACTGAGCTGCTCACGGTGCTGGCCCACGAACTGGGGCATTTCAAGCTCAAGCACGTAAAACTGCAACTGCTGATCTCACTGGGTCTCTCGGGTGTTGGTTTCTATGCGCTGTCACGCATGCTGGCCTCAGACGCTTTCTTTGCCGGCCTGGGCTACGCCACGCCTTCGATTCACCTCGGCATCGTGTTGTTGATGATGCTTCTACCCCCGGTAGAAATGGTGGTCGCGCCCCTCTTCAACCTGCTCTCCCGCAGGCATGAATATGCGGCGGACGCCTTCGCCCTCGATGCCACCGAGGACCGAGGGAGCCTGGCGACGGCGCTGATCAAACTCAATAGGGACAATCTCTCCGTACCGCTGGTGCATCCGCTCTACAGCTTCGTCCACCACTCCCACCCACCCCTGGCCGAGCGGCTGCTGGCCCTTGGCCCGTAAACAGTAATCAGTGATCAGTAATCAGTAAACTGTGATCACGACTTTGCGGAAACTCTGGGAAGGGGTCGAATAAAAAGAGCGTTCAGGTTTGTGTGTTACTTGCGATTGCCCTGCGGTTTCGCCCTAACTTGACGACATGTTGCGGGTCAGTAGAATACGGCAACATCATAGGGATGCCGTACAAGCGTATGCCATTGAAAGGGCGAGATGCGACTCATAGGCCACATACAGGATGAAACCCGAGCCCGACGCTTTGGAGACTATCTCGATAGTGAAGGCATCGAAAGCCAGATCGACGAGGGCAAATCCGGCGATTGGGAAATATGGATCCTCGACGACGACAGCCTGGACAGCGCGAAGGAACTGCTCACAGGCTTCCACGAACAGCCTGAGGATCCCAGGTATGCTACGGGAGCCCAGGCTGCGATCGCGTCCAGAAAACGGCAAGAAAAGGCGCAGAGCCGCAGTCGCCTGATCGACGGGCGCACAATGTTCGACAAACCAGCGGTACCGCACGGCCTGCTGACCATCGCGCTCATCCTGGTCAGTGTGGCCGTGACGGTAACGACGCGGATGGGCGCCAACCGACCCCTAACAAGGAAGCTGCAGATCACCGAGTCCCGCGTAGAGGGCCGGTACATAACATGGAACAGTGGATTCGCAGAGATTCGCCAGGGACAGGTCTGGCGGGTCTTCACGCCCATGTTTCTGCATTTCAACATCATGCACATCCTCTTCAACATGCTCTGGCTGAAAGATCTGGGCCGCATCATCGAGGCCCACAAGGGGACCTGGCTGCTACTGGCACTGGTCCTTACGATAGCGGGCCTCTCAAACGTGGCCCAGTTCCTCCACAACGGCCCGGGCTTCGGGGGCATGTCTGGGGTCGTTTTTGGCCTGTTGGGCTATGTCTGGATGCAGGGCAAGTTCAATCCGGCATCGCAACTCCATCTGCAGCAGCAGACGGTCATTTTCATGATCGTTTGGTTCTTTGTCTGCCTCACCGGTCTGGTCGGACCGGTTGCCAACATGGCGCACGGCGCCGGAGCCGTGGTTGGCATCCTCTGGGGATTCCTCGCCGCCAAGTTGCACCCTAGCCGTTGAATCCCCAGGACCTCTATCCAGTCTTTCTTATTCAAGCACAATTAATTTTCACGTTCTCCCTTTTTTGTGATGCGCAGGGCGCTATCGTGGGGTCAATTAGACTGAAACGGTTGCGTTGGTGGAGACAGTGCGTCGTGGAAAAAAGGACGGATGTCACGCTCGGGGGGCGAGGCCTCATGGCACTACTTGCCCTGGGGATCGGGTGGTCCGGATCCGCCGAGGCCCAGGAGGAAGGCTACGGCCTGCCCCTCATCGAGGAGATCCGCGTCAAGGTCGAGCTGCATGAAGAGGCCATGCGTTTGATGCGCATGTCCTATGACCTGTTCAGGGTTCAGAAGAGCCAGAGAACGCTCGTTGAAACAGGGACCTGGATTCAACAGGACAATCGCCACTATCTGGATATCCTCCAGAGAAAAACCGAGACAGAATCCCTGCGCAAGATTTTTTTGTCGCGCGACCAGGCCAGCATCTGGGAAATCGATCCCGAGTCCGGCGAGATCGACGTCTACCGGGGCACGAGCCACTACGACCGGAAGACAAAGCAGGTCACGGCCTACCGTAGCTCGATGCACGCCTTCGTCAGCCCCGCCTCGCTGGGCTTGTATATCGACGGCTCCCCCTTGAGTCACTGGCTCCGCCCGGAATGGGCCAGCATCCACCCCGGCACCGCCATCATCAACGGTCGACCGGCCTGGGTGGTGGATATTCGCTCCGGCCATGTGCCGGAGACCCTTCAACCTCATCGCGTCTGGATCGACCAGGAACGAGGCCTGGCGCTACAGGTCTTCACCTTCGACAACCGCCGCGCCGATGGCTCCGGCGGACCCTCCCGACCCTATCCCCCCATCGTCGAATCCGTTCAATCTATCGACTATGTGCTCCTGGACACCGGCGAGTGGATACCTGTTCGAGGCCGCATCAAAGCCGCACCGGAGGATCCCCTCTACCGGGAGGTGACAGTGGACCTCCAAAGTATCCGTCTTGGTGCCGAGGCGGTAAGCAGTGGGGTATTCGAAGCCGTTCTACCGACAGGGGTCCCAAGGCACAAACTCCGCTATATGCTCCCCCAGTGGGGGGCACTCTCTGCAGATTACGCCAGTCCCATTGGCCCGCTCTCGCCCTTGGATCTGGTCCTGTCCAAGAGGACGAGCGCCCAAATCGAATTGCTGTCGGTCTTGAGGGACCTGGCGGTAAACAATGAGACCTCTCTCACCGACCAACGCTTCGCATGGTCGGTTCAGATTCGCGCCGTCGCCACCCACGCCACCTTTCTGTCGCGACCGACGGACGTCGACCCGCTGGGCCGGCCGGTCACCTTGATCAAGGGCCGTTATGCCCGCAAGAATCATCAGCACCTCTGCGAAATAGACCGGTTCAGCGATCGCCCCGAGCCTTTTCAAGGGTCCACGCGCGTCCTGGACGGGGAGACGCTCATGCAGGCCTACCATCCCGAGCGGCTGGCTGGCGTGATCGACAGCGCCCGCCAGTTTCATTGGTCCCATGTCACGCCCTTCCTCCTGGGCATGCGTCTTTTTGAGGGCACTCATCTCATGCAGGAGGTCCTGGTGCCGGAGTTTGCGCTGGTCCACGACCAGACCGAGAGGATTAACGGGCAGGAGAGCTACGTGGTTGACGCCCGCAGTCCCTCCAACATCAACGACTACGCCCGCATCTGGATAGAATGTGCGAGCGGCACACCGTTGCAGGTCGACCACTACAGTGTGTCCGACCAGCGCCCCCTGGAACGTGTCGAACGTGTCACAGGCCTGAAGTGGCATCCCATCGGCGACTATGGCTGGTTTCCCATCGCCGGAACACGCATCGAGTACCGCCTGGCCCCACATCGCTATGAACGCAGAAGTACCATCCTCACGGATCCGCTCAGCATACGGGACATTTCCCACCGGCAGCATGCCCGCCTCTTTGCGCCGCCCTTTGGGCGGGGCGCCATTGTCTACGACACCTTCAAGGACAGTTTCATCACGATTGACGACCCCGCCGCCGAATCGCTCACCAGGCCCCGCGTCCAGCCGCCTCCGAAGAAAAGAGAAGACACCCGCCGAGCCCAACGCGCCCACTGAGCCCAAAGAACGCCCTGTCTCCGAGATTGAAGAATCCAACGACGCAAACTCGCTGCCGCCACCGAACGTCCACCTTCCCCTCGCTGAAATAGAGATCCACCCCATACACAGCGGTGAGGAGGAACCGCCTAGGGTCCCGATCGAAACCCGCGAACAACCGACGAGCGGCTGGCCCTATGCCATCCTACTGGCCGCCGGCGTCCTCGCACTGGTTGCTGGATTGACCCGATGGCAAAGAAAACACACAACCCGTCAACATCCTGACGAATGTCTGTAAGGTCCCTGGGACCCTTACTCAGCCAAATCGATGCACACCAACGTCTGGTCGTTGCGGACATACAGTTTCTTATCCGCGTAGGCCGGCGCCGCCCAGCAGACGTCGCGCATCTTTGGGGACTGCCGTGCAGTCGTTTCGATGACCCGCGTGCGGCTGATTTCCTTGAAGCCCTCCTTGGACAGTTTGGCGATGATCAACTCGCCCTGTTCATTGAGCATCCAGGTGGTCGCGCCATTCTGCACGAAATGAATGGTGGCCCACCGGCCGTTCGGTACCGCCGATTGATCCTCCCAGACTCTATCCCCTGTCATCAACTCCAGACAGCGCAGTTCCCCGTAGCTGTCTGTACCGTAGATATAGTCGCCGAGGATGAGCGGCGTGGAGATGATGGAATGCAAGGCATCGGTCTTTCGTTCACTGCTGCCTTTGCGGCGCCACACTTTGCTCGCAGAGGGCTGATCTTGATTCAGCTTCACCAGCAACGATCCATCATAAAAACCCGTGAAGAACAGATAGTCGCCGTGCACTATCGGCGTGGCCACACCCAGCGGCATCTTGGTAGAGGCATAGTCGACCTCCCAGAGCAGCTTGCCATTGGCAGGATCAATGCCCAACACAGAACCATGGACCCAGAGCACCAGTACGCGTCGGCCGGCCTGATCGACGACGATGGGCGAACTGTAATTGGCCTTGCTGGCAAGAGACGTCCAGACCTCTCGGCCCGTCTTGCGGTCAAACGCAACCAGCGTTGCCCTGCGGCCGGCCGCTTCCACAATGATCAGATCGCCTTCGATCAGCGGTGAGGCCGACAGACCCCAGACGGGCATCTGTACGTCGTACTGGGTGTACAGATCATGGGACCAGATCACCGTGCCGCTGGCGGCATCCAAACAGAACAGGTGGCCCATGGTGCCGAGCCTGTAAGCCAGGCCATCCTGCACGATGACGGCCGC
>JADFHU010000218.1 GCA_022567055.1 Planctomycetota bacterium | reverse complement strand
CGACAGTGGCCAGATGTGTCTGGACATGGAGTAAACACTAACAACAGCCCCAGCGGGGCTTTCCTACGTTAACGCCCCCTTCTAGGGGGCTTTTTCAGGCCCCCCGCTCTGCGGGTGGTCGGTGACTTCTAGTTTCAATGACATGAAGTGGCGTACGATACGCCGAGGATACTCAGGCATGAGAACCCTGCCGCCGAAGGGGCTCAGTTCAACAATCGTTTGCAGCCGATTGGCGGGCCTCACGGCGCTTGCAAACGTTCAGAAAAGACATTAAACTCGGCTTGGTTCAATTCTGGGTTACACGACTCGATGTAGGAATCGCGTTCGTACTCGTAATCGGCTTCTCAGCGTTCTCGATTACGAGTACGAGTACCGCTTCGCTGAGCACGAGCACGAAAACAGATCAGACGGACTGTTACCCATGTGCACACTCTTGTGAACCAGACCTTAAACTCGGAGATTTGATCAGATTTTGGTGGTCGATGCCGCCAACGGCTGGAACGCGACGTTAGGCCAGCATAAAATAAAGGAGGCAAAATGAAATAGAATAAGTTAGGTATGATTAAAAAAAGTATAACTTAAATTCAGGAGAAAAAAAACAAATGGGTAAAATCAAGATAGCAATTGTTGGAGTTGGGAACTGTGCCAGCTCTTTGATACAAGGTATTCACTACTATCATGAAAAATCCCCGCAAGATGCCATTGGTCTGATGCATTGGGAGATTGGCGGGTACAAACCTGGCGATATCGAAGTCGTTGCTGCATTCGATATTGATAAACGCAAGATAGGACTGGATGTTAATGAGGCCATCTTTTCGAAACCCAATTGCACTACCGTATTCTGCGCAGATATTCCACGATCCGGTGTAAAAGTGGAACTGGGTAAACTTCTGGATGGATCTTCGGAACATATGAGTCATTACGATGAAAAACGCACTTTTGTGCTGGCAGACGAGCCGGAACCAACCGAAGAAGAAATCCTCAAGATTCTGAAGGACTCCGGTGCTGAGATTCTCTTGAACTACCTCCCAGTCGGTTCCGAGGAGGCAACCCGGTTTTATGTCGGCTGCGCCTTGAAGGCCAATATGGCGCTCATCAACAACATTCCGGTCTTTATTGCCAGTGATCCCGAAGGTCCCTGGGCAAAGCACTTTGAAGAGGCCGGTCTCCCTCTAATCGGCGATGACATAAAGGCCCAGTTGGGGGCGACCATTACCCACCGTGTATTGACGGATCTGTTCGCAAAGCGTGGGGTCAAACTGGAGCGCACTTACCAGCTCAATACCGGAGGCAATACCGACTTTCTTAATATGCTCAACCATGACCGTCTGGCTTCCAAGAAAGTGTCCAAGACAGAGGCCGTGCAGGCAGTAGCCTCCCGACGTATACAAGATGACAACATCCATATTGGTCCCAGCGATTATGTGCCCTGGCAGAATGACAACAAGGTATGTTTCATCCGCATGGAGGGTAAACTGTTTGGTGATGTGCCCATGAACATAGAACTGCGTTTATCTGTGGAGGATTCGCCCAACTCGGCTGGAATAGCGGTCGATTCCATCCGGTGCATCAAACTGGCACTTGACCGTAAACAAAGTGGTATTTTAATAGCACCTTCTGCCTATTTTTGTAAACATCCGGCAGAGCAATTCACTGATGATGAAGCTTATGTGATGACCGAGGCATTCATTAAAGGGGAATAGACTATGAACGGCTTGATCATCCCCGCCGGGCAAGGCACCCGGCTTAAATCAAAAGGCGAAGTCAAACCACTTATTTCTTTGCTGGGGGTGCCGTTGATTGAGCGCAGTATCCGCTCCGCCATAGAAGGCGGGGCGGCTGAGTTTTTATCTCTTAATGGCCAAGTGGCCCGCGGACGCTGGCACTTGGCCTCTTAATCCTTAGGAAGAATAGAATGTTCGCCACAAAACTCTATATATTAAACGCAGCTACGAGTTATTTGGTATGATCAATCGGTAAATTTCCAGGACGCTTTTGGAATTTTTCTGGTTCTCAAAGCTTGAAATCTGAATCGGAATCTGGCTAAGATTTAGTAGAATTAGCTAAGCCGCTAAACCCCTTTAATTAGCCTCTAGCAAAAAGGGTGTTTGCTTACCTGGGCAGCATTGATTTCAGATTATTGATAAGTAATATTGACAACAGCAAGTTCCAAAGTAATATCCCCTTTAGTAAAGGTTCGTTTGGTCTAGTCCTTTTTTGACCCAGTCCCTGGTAGAATAAACGGCCCACCAATATGACGAACAATTTTTAGGATGATCCATGAAAGGTAATCAAAACGTAATCGAGGCGCTCAACGGCGGTCTAACCATCGAGCTAACGGCCATTAACCAGTATTTCGTGCAGTCAAAAATGTGCCAAAATTGGGGATTAAGCCGGCTTGCAAAAAAACATCACCAGGAATCAATGGGTGAGATGAAACATGCGGAAATGCTGATCGACCGGATCATTTTTCTGGAAGGAATTCCTGCGATTGCACGATATGATGAGATCCATGTTGGCTCACAGGTGAAGCAGCAATTCGAGAATGACCTTCGGCTTGAACTAAAAGGGGTCAACACTTACAACCAGGCCATCGCAATTTGCTTGGAAGAGAATGACGGAGGAAGTCGCGAATTGCTTGAAACGCTCCTGGTTGAATCCGAAGAGCACGTGGATTGGCTCGAATCCCAGCTAGATCTTATAGACAAAATGGGGATTGAGAACTATCTTACAACTCAGGTTGGCGAACATCCCGAGTAGGGGTTGATTAGGTCAATCATTGAATCCGATACGCTCCAAATACTTCTATAAAATGCCACTATTCAGCTCAAAATGGGGGTTCACTCAGGCTCAATTGGTGCAAAATCAGCATCTATGGCGTGGGGTGCAAAAATCGTGTCCACCTAACTCCTTCTACGCTAAGGGGCTATGGCCCACGCGGCTGAACGTGTTTGCCTGTGAGCTTCAGACTTCATAGGCTGTCCGGACGATGCGTGCTTGTCAAGACAAAACAAGACCACTGTAAAACAGGTAATCTCCGACGCACGTTTTCTTGTTAGAATGGCTGTCACTCGCGTAGTTCATTAGAATCCGATGGTGAAAAATCGCCATTTTTGGGCCAAGTTCAAGGGTGGAGAGACAGAGCGACTATGCTCAGAAATCGGAATTCTTGGCATGGTTTCTGTGTCTGTCGTCGAGCTCGGTATCGGATATCGATAGTCTGACAAGCCTCTGAAATGTAAGGGCTTTCACGCCATATGGAAGGACTCTGTAATAGATTCCGTCAGGCAGCCGGCGCGAAGCCCATTTAACTTGCTGTTTTCCCGTGCCAACCTTCCCGGACAGACAGACCCCCGAGTCATAGCCCACAATTTACAGTATATTATTACTTGTTCAACACCTTCGGGAATATCTGGAATGGACCGGCAGGAAAAAAGGGCCGCTGTTTGTGGGCCAAAGAGGGCCAGCGACCTCTCGGGGTTTGCAGCAGATGTGGAAAGGAGCTATCAGACGGGCAGGGCTGTCTGAGGAGCTGTCCATACATAGCGCAAGGCATACACTCGCTACCCATCTCCTGAAGAAAACCGGTAACCTCAGACAGGTACAAAAGCAACTGGGCCATGCCTCTCCTGCTACGACTGCCAACATGTATGCAGATATCGCCTTCGAAGATATGCAGGAAGGGGTCAATGGGCTCTACGATTAATGGGGCCGCCTGAAAGGACGCCGAAAATGTTTGGCTCGCCCTCAAACTCGGTATTTTGGACCAGCAGCCCTGACAAGCGGCCCCTAGCCCTCACCATGGAGGACAACGTTGATGACGAAGCGACAGAAGTTTGATAGCGTTTGCAGCAAACCGAATTGCAGGCTGGGTACAAGACGTCGGTAGATTCACACGATCGGATAGGAAGAAGGTGACATCATCCACGTGCATACTGCACCTCCGCAGTGGCCAAGACCTGGTCTCGAAAATGGCGGCTCAGATCCTGGGGCGTACGCAGGTCCACCTTGGCCTTGCCAAACAATTGGGCCAGATCGGCCTCCATGGCTGCGAGTCGAAAGAAACCTGGGACACAGCCGGGCAGAAAGTCGATTAACACGTCGATGTCGCTCTCGGGGCCAAACCGATCGGTCAGCACGAAGCCAAACAAAGAGAGACGCTGTATCCCATTCTCCTCGCAGAAGGCTCAAATCTTCTCTTTGTCCAAGTTTATTCGTTCTTGCCGGCCCATGGTGCGACCGATACTAGGACGATTTACTCGGATTGTAAAGTTCCTTACCTCTCACTATCCCCGAGAGGATTCGAACCTCTAACCTTTGGCTCCGGAGGCCAACGCTCTATCCAATTGAGCCACGGGGACATATCCCCAATCATCATAGGGACACCGTCCCACAAGTCAAGACTTGAAGAGAGACGCACGGCGCCGGGGACTCCTTGCCCTCCCCTTTCTCCGCCAGAGCTGCCGGAAAGAAAGACCTAATGATTCGAAGCGTTTCGTTACAACGGGCCCATTCACGGCACTATGGTATGGCAGACGACTTAAGCCGACGCGTTTTTTTGACCGCTGGGGCGGGCCTGCCGTGCTATAATGGGTTCTTAATATGGAAAAGGACAAACTCATGAGACGATACCGACCCACTCGATGGACGTCCCTCTCTCTGCTCGCCTTGATGGGTGTCCTGCTCCTGTCCGCGCTGTCCGAGGCCAGGGAACGAGACTGGCAACGAAGGGAGGTGGAATGGCATGCGGGTCGCGGTCTGCGCATCAAAGCGATCCACTATCCCAGGGACAGAGAGCCTGTCAGGCGTTCGAGCGTTCGCCGGAAACTGGGACATGAGGCGAACCGCCGGGCAAAGGCCGAGGAAAGGTCCGCCGCGGATTCGCGGGCTGTAACGACCTCGGATGCACGTGTCTCCGTGCGGACACTCGACGTAAATTCGCCCCCAGTAGAAGGCTTTGTGCCCTGGGTGGCAGTCTCCATCACCCAGGAACGTTCCGCTGATTTGGACTTCGAAGCCGTCCCCGAGCGGTCGCTGGTGGGACGTTACCCAACCGGCGTGACACCCAGTGAAGACTATGCCATCGGCATCTTCGACACGGGTGCGGGTGTCCACCTGATGGGGTATGAGGCGGCCCAGCGGGCGGGGTTGTACAGCAACGGCATGGTGACCGGCAATGAAATCACCCTCGCGGGCGCGACGAGTTCGGTGGACACGTCAGTCAGCTATCCGCTGGGGCTATTCATAGATGGCCTCGGTGCCGTGGATCCGGAAACACTGAAACTGGACTCGTCGAGCATGAAGGGCCAGAGCAATGTCGCGATTGCGGTCGGACAGAGGCCCGTCGGTCGTTGCGATCTGCCGACCGCGATCGGCGCCCCTTTCGGTGCCTACTATACCACCGTGATCTACAACGACCGGCCCTTGACGATCACGCGCGATGGGATTGAATACTCCACACCCGACATCATCCTCTACGATCACGGCGATCCCGAAACACCGAGCTTCGCTTACAGCATCCCGCTGGAACTGCGCCCCCTGGGCGGCATCAGCGTGCAGTACATCCCTACCGTGGATTTTGGACTCGGCGGTCTCGGCGGCGACCTGGGAGATCTGGATGACATCCTGGGCGGATTCGGTGGCGGAGGCTCCGATTTCCCACCTTCCATACCCTCGGTGATTATCGGCAACAGCAGCCAGAGCCTGTTCTTTGTCCACAGCGTTGACCTACGGGATGAAGGGTCCACCGCACTAGACCGTACCCGATTCATGATCGACACGGGCGCTCAGGTCACCGTGGTCGGTTCACGCATTGCTGCACGCCTGCGACTGAATCCCCTGGAGGCGGAATTTGAAGTGGAAATCGAAGATGTCACTTGCACCGTCGCGATGTACCCCGGATTTCATCTTGATTCCCTGGACATCCCGGCCCTGGGAGACTGGCTCCGCGCGACCAATGTCCCCGTGGTCCTCATCGATATCGGCTCTTCGGAAGGGGGCACGCTTGATGGCATCATCGGCATGAATCTCTTCAACGACTTCAACCTCATCCTCAAGGGGGGCGGGCTGCTCCCCGGTGAGGACCCCGCATTGGAATTCGAGCCCATTGATCGGGAATCAGTCAGTAGTCAGTAGTCGGTATTCGGTCCTCCGCCCTCTGTCATCGGTTTGACACCCCCCTTGCCAGCCCATAGAATGACGGGGCAAGCATCAGACCCTTCGGACCTATGCTTGGGGACTCGTGGATGAAACTCGTTCTGGACGCACTTTACCTGACTGCCGCCCTAGCCTTGAGCCCGCTGATCGCCTATCGCGTCCTCAAGCACAATCGCTATCGACGGGGCTGGGCGCAGCGCTGTGGCCGGATTGTCAGGAGATCACCTGAGAAGAGATGTCTCTGGCTGCACGCGGTGAGCGTAGGTGAGGTCAACGCCGCTCAGAGCATTCTGGCCGAACTTGCCGCCAAGCTGCCGGACGCCGAATTCGTGGTCAGCACCACGACGGACACCGGCTTTGCCCGGGCTCAAAGCCTCTATGGCGACCAACACCTGGTGACCTATTTTCCCTTCGATCTCTCTCCTTTTGTGGAACGTGCCTTTGCGCAGCTACGCCCTTGCCTCTGCCTCTTGATGGAGTTGGAGATTTGGCCCAACTTCATGAAGACGGCCCATCAGCATCGAGTGCCCGTCTTGGTCGTGAACGGACGGATCAGTGACAAGAGCTTCGTCTCCTATAGGCGAGTACGACCCTTGATCAAATCCATGTTTTCCCGTGTCCATCTGGTATTGGCGCAGACTGAGGAGTACGCAGCACGCTTCGTCCAGTTGGGATGCGCAGCCGACAAGGTCATCGCCACGGGCTCGCTCAAATACGACACGGCCCAAGTCGGGGCTCACATTGAGGGTGCAGACAGCCTCGCTGCACGTCTGGATCTAAACGGTCACCCCGTCTGGGTGGCCGGGGGAACCGGCGTTGATGAAGAGGTCTTGATCTTGGAGGCGTTTGAGCACATTAGGCGAGACAGTCGATTTCAAACGCTGCGCCTGGTCATCGTGCCACGCAAACCCGAGCGTTTTGACTTGGTGGCGGAACTGATCCATCGGACGGGGATGCCATTTGTACGTTACAGCCGGCTCAAAGGCGGTACTCTGTCTCGCCATCGGCAAGCCGATGCCATCATCTTGGGAGACACGATGGGGGATCTGCGCAAATTCTACTCATTGGCAACCGTCGTTTTTGTGGGCAGATCGCTGGTGCCGATGGGAGGCTCGGACATGATGGAGGTCGCGGCGTTGGGCAAGCCCACGCTCTTCGGGCCTCATACCTTCAATTTTAGACAGACGGTTGATGCCTTGCTGAAAGGGCAGGGCGCCCTCGAGGTGACGGATGCTGCCCAACTCACTGCTGCGGTCACTCGATGCCTGCTCGACCCTGACTATGCAGCGGGGATGGGCCAACGGGGTCAAGAGGTGATCCGCTCGCAGCAAGGCGCAACAGCACGCTGCCTGCACCAGATCTTGAAGGTTTTAGACGCTGGTTGCTAGGCTCTGTTGTACCTTTTCCTGGAAGGCACGCTGACAGCGAGGACACAGTTGCTGTCCGGAGTCGATTAGCAGTAGGTATTCCGCGTAAAAATCCGTGGATTCACAACAGTCGCAACGGGCCTGATCTTGCGCCTCGCGGCCGGCGCCGTCCACGAGACAATTCGCGAGGGTGAACAGATCGCCGCCGCCGGCCGTGAGGTCGATATCAACCGTGAGATCGGGGATTTCGGAGGGGTTGACAGCTAGAGTTTGGATGTTTTCCTCCTCGCCATCCACGTCGGGCGCGGCTCGGGGGTGGTGCAATCTACAGTGCGCCTCAGCCCTTGCGTGGGCCGACTCTTGCCGGGCGCGCGCGAACTCGACGTGAGACTCTGCAACCGAAGCGGCCTCCCACATGGCCAAGGCGACTTCCTCGGCCACGCGCCGACTGGTGGTCCCGGCGCTAGCCCCCAGCGGCCTCAGCGATCTGGCACGCAAGCGATTTTCTCCCGGCAGACGTACTTTCCACCACCACCGGTCCCTTTTTCGGTACATCTCGCCCGGCAAACTCACTCTGGCTTGTTTGGT
>JADFHU010000217.1 GCA_022567055.1 Planctomycetota bacterium | reverse complement strand
GCGCCCTCACGCAGATCCTTCATGTATAGCCGCTACGTGGACACCCAAGGCGTCAATCTCGGTGAACACCTCAAGGCCAATGGCTGGTACAGCGCGCGGGTCGGCAAGATCTACCACATGCGGGTACCGGGTGACATCATCGCCGGCACGCATGGGGCGGATGTTGCCAGTTCCTGGACCGAGCGGTTCAACTCGCCGGGCCAGGAAGCCCACACGCCGGGGGACTATGCCTGCCTGAACCTGAATATCTTCACGACGGAGCTGGAAGGACGCGAATCGACAGGGATGCGCCATCGCATGTTTGTTTCGGTCAGCTACCAGGGCGACGGCTCGGATCAGCCCGACCACAAGACGGCGAGCAAGACCATCGAGCTCATCCGCAAGCATAAAAATAAGCCCTTCTTCCTCGCTGCTGGGTTCATTCGACCCCACTATCCCATGGTGCAACCGGAGCAGTATTTTGCCCCCTACCGTTGGCAGGACATAAAAATGCCCGCGACCGTGCCGGATGACCTGGCCGATATCCCCAAACTGGGCCGGGCCGGCACCATGAATTCCAACAACCCCATCGGCAAGTATCCCGACAACCAGAAGCGGATGTGGGCCGCATACTATGCCTCGGTCACCTTCATGGACGCGCAGGTCGGACGCATCATCAATGAACTCGAACGCCTCGGGCTACGCGAGAGCACGGCCATCGTGTTCCTCAGCGACCATGGCTATCATCTCGGCGAACACACTTTCTGGCAAAAGGCAAACCTGCATGAAGAGGTGACTCGCGTGCCCCTGATCATTTCCGTGCCCGGCTTCGTGGCTGGAAAAACCGATGCCATCGTGGAGTTGGTTGACATCTATCCGACGCTCTGCGAACTCGCAGGCCTGCCCATCCCCGAGGCCGTCCAGGGGACAAGCCTGGTGCCGATATTGAGGGACCGCAATGCGTCGGTCAAAGCCGGGGCCCTGTCCTTTAACAGAGGCGCCTCCTTGCGAGAGAAAGACTGGGCCTATATGCGCTACACGGACGGGACGGAAGAACTCTACGACATGAAAAAAGATCCGCGACAGTTTGTGAACCAGGCCAAGAATCCCGAATACTCGGCCATCCTGCTGCAGTTGCGCGAAAGGCTAGAGACAAGTCTCAGGGCAGCCGAGATCCCTGCGAAGAAGGAAAAAGGCCGGAAGAGTTAATAGCCGCTCTTCGAGATCAGACTCACTGCCCTTCGACATTCTGCGGTTCTTTGTTCGATATTCTACGGTTCAAAACACCCTTGCCATTACTTCTAATCCCATACCACGTGAACGGTTAGAAAACTTGCAGCCTCCTTCTCTCTCCACGGTGAGCTGGGTGACGCCCAGACTGTCGAGATCCGACGGGTCCTGAAGCCTTGGAGCGATCCCGCCTCCGGTGGGGACTGGAACCGCAGGGCCAACGGCGCCCCGACTTGGCGGGACCACGCCCATCCCAACCGCCGTTGGAGCGAACCCGGCGCCAATGCACTGGCCGGCAGAGGGGATCGCGTTGCAGACTACAACGGTCAAGGGGATCTGGCGGCAGTGGTAGATGCGAGCGTCCGGATGCAGGCCATCAACGAAGCCATCCGTTTTGCAGGACCCCTAGTCACCGAGGCCTATCGCTTCTGGTTCGATCATCCGGATCTCGACTAGGGTTACGGCTGTCGGGTCGCGCGGGGATCCTTCCAGGAGACCAAATTCGAACGCTGGGAAACGTCTCTGCACGCAGATGGCCCTGTCTTGACGATGACGTATAGCCTACGCAGTCCATAACGGCCTCCCTGGCCGGCGTATCCGTGCGGGCTCAATACAGCCTACATTGCAAAACTCCTCCTGAAATGATATAAGAGGCACTGATTTGACAGTGTCACCAGCAGGACGTCTCGCTGTCACTTCAAGGGCTTCGTGTTCAACGGATAGACATGTCCCGCGCAGGTGGATGAGGAGGATGGCGTTCTCACCCCACCCCCAGCATTCGCACACTGGCTTTGGCCGGCACAGATGGAAGGGGAAGGGGAATGAAGGCAAGTATGAAAGAAATGAGCTGGGTCATGACGACCTGTTTTCTGTTTCATTTTCTGGCAACGACAGCGGTCACTGCCCAGGACGCTCGATCCGTCGTGGCCGTGCCCGGACCCATCGAAAGAGTGTCGGGGGGGTTTGCCTATGTGGAAGGACCGGCCTACGACGGCCAAGGGGGCGTGTGGTTTACCACGAGAGTGGGACTGGCTCGATACGATATCGAAACCGGCCGCACCACAATTCCGGTTCCCACTCCCGATCATGGCGGAGCCAACGGTCTCTGGTTCGAGGAGGATGGATCGCTTCTGGCCGCAGAGACCACGCCGCCCCGGATCACGCGACGCAGCGGCGATACGGTCACCGTGATTGCCGACCAATGGGAGGGCGGAGGGTTTTCCTTTCCGAATGACCTCGTTCAGGACGCCAAGGGAGGCATCTACTTCACTGACTTTAATGCGGGCAATGTCTTCTATATCACGCCGGAGGAAGAAATCATTCGCGTGGACTTCGGAAACCTCATGCCGAATGGCGTCATTCTCTCCCCGGACGAGAAGACCCTCTACGTCTCCACCTCCGGCCAAGACAGGATCTTCCGCTACCACGTGGCCGAAGATGGCACGCTTAGCGGCAAGGCCTCCTTCGTGGAGATTGCCAATGCCACCTTCGATGGGTTGAGCATCGATGCCGCGGGCAATGTGTATGGCACGATCTTCAACATGAATCGGGTCGTCGTCTGGACGCCGGAGGGAGAGCTGGTTGTTGAGGTCGCCATCCCACCGGCCCAGACGCGTAATGTGACGTGGGCAGAGGGAAAGCTCTATGTCACCTCTGGCGGTGAACTCTACGCCTTTGACCTGGCCTTCGTGCCGATCGTGGATACGGACGGCAGCGGCAGCGTGGATTTGCCGGACTTGGTGCGACTGATTCATGCCTGGGGTCAAGACGATCCGGTGGTTGATTTCGCGCCCTTACCCAATGGTGACGGTGTGGTGGACCAAGCCGACTTGGAAGTCCTGATGGCCGAGTGGGGTCGGGAACCCAATGACCCTACTCTGACAACCCACTGGCGCTTGGATGAGACAGAGGGTGTCACCGCGAGTGACAGCGTTGCGGATAGCGATGGTCTGCTGGCGAACGGCCCGGTTTGGCAGCCTGAGGGCGGCGCCAAAGGGGGCGCATTGGCCTTTGATGGCGTGGATGACCATGTCCAAACGCCTCTCGTTCTGGATCCGCAAGAGGGGCCCTTCACCATCCTTGCCTGGGTGAAAGGTGGCGTGCCCGGACAGGTTATCCTTTCCCAGGAGGGCGGAAACAATTGGCTCGTTGCCGATACTCAGGAGGGATTCTTGTTCACCGAAATCAGAGGAAAGGCGCGAGGCAGCGCTGCCTTGCGTTCGGAGACGGCCATCACGGACGGTGACTGGCACCGCGTCGGTCTGGTATGGGACGGGGCTCACCGCAGTCTTCTCCTCGATGGTGCGTTGGTGGCTACGGATCTGGTCCACCAGGATAGGCTCGTCGTCTCCCGAGGCGGATTGACCATTGGAACAGGCGTGGGCCTGATAGCCGGCACGTTCTGGTCCGGTCTGATCGATGATATTCGCATTTACGAGCGGGTGATACTGCCATAATCAAATTCGACGCGTTTGCTATGACATGCAAAAGACTGTCCTTTCATAATTGGAGCAATGACGATGAATCCTCCTGTAAACCCAACCAAGCCAAGGCACACATCCATCAGTCGCCGTCGTTTCATGGGGCAAGCCGCCTCGACCTTCGCCTTCACCGTCGTTCCCAGCCATGTCTTGGCAGGCCGGGGGCACGCCTCTCCCAATGAAAAACTCAATATCGCCGCCATCGGGGCCGGTGGCATGGGAGGCAGCAACCTTAACAAGTGCGCCACGGAGAACATCGTTGCCCTCTGTGATGTGGACGAGGAGCGCGCTGCCGGGTCCTTCAAGAGGTACGCCAGCGCCAGCAGGTACACCGATTTCCGCAAGATGCTGGACAAGGAGGACAAGAACATCGATGCGGTGATCGTCGCCACCCCGGATCACACCCACGCCGTGGTGGCCATGAGGGCGATCCGCATGGGAAAACATGCCTTTGTGCAAAAACCCCTGGCCCATACGCTGAAAGAGGTCCGCAGCTTGACGGAAGCCGCCAGAGAAGCGGGCGTGCAGACGCAGATGGGTAATCAAGGGCACTCCAGTGACAGTATCCGCGACCTCTACGAGTGGATTCACGACGGTGCGATTGGCCCAATCCGTGAGGTCTACACCTGGAGCGATCGACCGGTCGGTGGACAGCCCTGGTCGGATTTCCCCATCATGGCCCGACCTACAGAGACGCCACCGGTGCCCAAGGGCCTGGATTGGGATCTATGGCTGGGGCCGGTGGCGTACCGACCCTACCATCCGATCTACTGTCCCACGACCTGGCGGGGCTGGGTGGATTTCGGGACCGGCTCCTTGGGTGACATGGGCTGTCACATCCTGGACCCTGCCTTTTGGGCGCTCAAGCTCGGTCACCCCACCAGTGTCCAGGCCTCAACGACCCACTACCGTCCGAAGTTCAGTTCGGAGACCTATCCCCGTGCCGCCATCGTACGCTATCAATTCCCCGCCCGGGGAACGATGCCGCCGGTGAAGCTCACCTGGTTTGACGGCAGGATCAAACCGCCGATCCCGGAGATGTGGGATCCCGGTCGCTCCTTGGGAACGAACGGTGCGATTTTCGTGGGGGAAAAGGGCGTGCTCTCACACGCATCCCACGGCGCCGGAGGCTTACGAATTTCACCGAAGTCATTGAATCAATCCTACCGGCGTCCCCTCAAAATAATCCCACGCGTCAAGGACGGCTCCGGCGGACACGAGCAGGATTGGATCCGGGCCTGCAAGGACGGCAAGCCGGCCAGCTCCAGTTTTGAGTATGGCGGTGCCTTGACGGAGACGGTGCTCCTGGGCGTCCTGGCCGAGCGCCTGCCGGATCAGAAACTGGATTGGGACGGCAGCGCGCTGCGCTTCACGAACAACGAAGAGGCCAATGGACTGTTGCACATCGACTACCGGGCGGGTTGGCATCTATAGAGTTGTCCAATCGGATCAAGATTGCGGTAACGGTTAAGGAAATGAGATGCCGTGTCACCGACTCGGTCAAAACCCCTCGTATCAAAATGTTTTCTGCATATCTCGCACATATGAATCAGGCGTCAGGCTGATGAAACGATCACCTCTGGCTGCCATGCCGCTGTCAGTAATCAGCAATCGGCCAACTTCCATTGCATTATGATGTCCCCTCCGTTACAATCGTGCCGCAATCCCTATCGTCATCGAAACAGGATCCGGGTGGTCGGGGATACGTGAAAGCGTTGCTGGAGCCTTGGTTGTTCGATTTCGATAGCCGCTATGCGGATAGCGAGCAACTCATAGGATAAAAGGAACTTGACCGTCATCAACACCAGAGGCCCCGTCCTATGCCGATACCGTACCGGACTTCGTAAATGATCCAAAAAAGACCGCGCGTCGCGGTTTATGTGTGTCTCATTGGTTTGTTGGGGGTATTCACCGGTCTCGAACCCTGTCACGCCTCTGCCAAGGCGGGGGCTTCCGCTCCCTCCATGAGGGCCTTGAAGATTGACGGCCCCGTTACCATTGATGGGGTCTTGGACGAGCCCTTCTGGCAGGAGGCGGAGATTGCGACGAATTGCATCGACCTGCGCACGGCCTTGCCGGCGGCGCAGCAGACGCTAATTCGCGTCGCATACACAAAGACAGATATCTACATCGCCATCGTATGCTTCGATGACCGCATCGATCAGATTCATGCCACGGAACTGCGAGAGGACCGATTATTTCGCGGCGACGACTGGGTGGAAGTACTCCTGGATCCCATGCATGGCCACCGCAGCAAATACGCCTTCTTCTCCAATCCTCTGGGGACGCGCGTGGATGCCACCCAGGGACCGAACGGCGAATTCAGTACCTCCTGGTCGGCGGAATGGGAGCAGGCCGCGCGGATTGAATCGGATCGTTGGATTGTAGAGATGAAGATTCCCCTGGGCATTCTCAATTATGTCCAGGCCGACGACCAGGTTTGGGGGATCAACTTTACCCGGAAGCGTATCTTTGGGGATGTCTCCAGCTTCTGGAGTTTCGACCCGACGGGCTCCTACGAACCCCGCCACTTCGGACATCTCACCGGACTCGATCTGGCCGACAGTCAATTCGATCGTAATCTGGAAGTGACGCCCTATGTGAGCGTACGCAGGGATGAGAATGGCCAGACGGAGACCGACGTGCAGACCGGTGGGGACGTCAGCTTTCGATTGACCCCTTCGGTGATCACCTCCTGGACCCTCAATCCGGACTTCGGCCAGGTTGAATCGGATGCCGACACCATCGAGTTGCGCGACACCGAAAGATTTCTTCCGGAAAAACGCCTCTTCTTCCGTGAAGGCAGCGAGTTGCTGGACATGCCCAATCTCCTGTACTACAGCCGTCGGTTCTCCGACATCGATACCGGTGCCAAGGCCAGTGGGGACTGGCGGGGCACTCAGTTTTCCGTGCTCAACGTGCAGGGTGAAACGGTGCACGGGGACACCCGTACCGGCAATTCATCCGTCGTACGCGTGCTACAAAACGTCGGTGACAAGTCCCATCTGGGTTACTACGCCAATGCCACGGAATTCGGAGACGGCCATTCACGGGTGTTGGGATCGGACGGACACTTCTATCTGAGCGATGACGTCCATTTACTCTACCAGGCGGCCATGGCGGATGATCGACTCCGGAACGAGGCGGGCGGTCTTGAAAAAGAGCGGAAGGACTACCTGGGCTATCTGTCCCTATATTACGACAAGTACCCCTGGGAATATGGCCTGCGCTATCGGGGGATCACCAAGGGATTCGATCCGATCTTGAGCTTTATTCCGCGACGCGATATATTTGGGCCTTCCGCCTATATGATCTATCGCCGCCGGTCCGCGGAACGGTGGTACAAGAATTCCTACGCCTACGCCGTCTCGGAATACTATCAGGATAGCGAAAACCAAACCACGTTGAGGGACTACACCTTTGGGACCGGCGTCGACCTGCAGAATGATCTGGCGCTATCGATAGGTCACGCTCAGGATTATCACGCGCCCCATCACAACCAGCGTACCGATCTGGGGATGACTGTTTTCAAATCCGACTACTGGCGCTCGATGGAACTGGCATGGACCACGGGAACCTTCGAGACAGTCGGCTACCACGAATTCATGGTGGGCAAACGACTGAAACCCCTCGAGCGGTGGCCGATCCGCTACGAATTCACTATTCGCTTCGAAGAAGAACAACCGGATGAACCGGACGACCCGATCTGGCTCAATCGCGTCATCTTCGATTATTTCTTCACCGACCGAATGTGGCTCAAGAGTTCTCTACAGCATCGCAGCACCGACGTCCACAACATCAGTCTCATCTACGGCTGGGAGGTGTTCAAAGACGCCCACTGGTACCTGGTCTACAACAACGTCATGGAGGAAAGCGACCCGGAATCTGTCCAGGGTTTCTTTACCAAGGTCGCGTATACGTTTCGTTAGGGATGCTGGGCCTGGACCGATTGCTGATCACTGTTTACTGATTACTTTGACGGTGAGATTCCCCTGGAAATCGCGATTATCCCAAGCGTAGACGAAAAACCGGCCGTACATGCGATTGCCCTGCTGCTCCTCGGACCGTAATTGACAAAATAGGAAAGCATCCGTACACTCAGTTCAGCAACTTCGAGAACCAAACGATGATGCCAAAACGGCATGCCCCAGTCTGTGCGTACAAGTCAGGTTTTCCGGATAACACCCGTTCTGGAGTGTTATCGAGTTAGAAAACACAATACACTGGAGGCCTTATGCAGTTTAGAGAAGAACTCAACTAGCGCCTGTAGGGTGTTCTCAGGAAACCATATAATAACTTGTTAGCCACCGAAACAGAGAGACGTTTTGTTCCAGCCTGCTGCTGGATTGAGTAAAGAAACCACAGAGGAAACCGAGAGCACAGAGAAAAAGAAGAGGATAGACAACACACATGACCACAGGATCAAGACGACGAGAATTTGACTTTAGCAATGGCGACTTGTCGCCATCTCTGTGACCTCTG
>JADFHU010000216.1 GCA_022567055.1 Planctomycetota bacterium | reverse complement strand
GGGAAGAAGCTCGGCGCGGGGCAGAGCCGCTCGAGTTCGCGCAGGATGCACTGGCTGTCGCAATAGACGTCGGCGCCGACCTGCAGCACCGGCGTGCGCCGGTAGCCGCCGGTCAGCGGCATCAATTCGGGCTTCGGCGGCAGACGAGGGATCTCGACCGAGCGCCAGGCGAGCCGCTTGATGCCGAGCCCGACGCGCACCTTCTCCGAGACCGGCGACTGCGGGTAGTGGTGCAGGATGATCTCGGTCATGGCGGCGCCCGACTAATACCCGCGCGCGGCGTCGATTTGGTTGAGCAGCGGTTCGCCGGCCAGCAATCGCCGCAGGTTCTCGAACAACACGTCGAGGGTATTGGGGATGTAGCGATCGGTGTCGTCCGACGACATATGCGGCGTGATGACCAGGTTGGGCACGTCCCACATGGGCGAATCGGCGGGCAGGGGCTCGGGGTCGGTGACGTCGATGACGGCGCCGTCGATCTTCTTCCCACACTCGCCGAGTTCGCCGGCATTCCCCTGATCGGCAAAAAGCCCATCGACGGAAGAAGTCTCCAACCCCTGCTCCTCGGCCAGGCGCGGGAGTGGGAGGATCGTAACATGTTTCATTTCGCTGGGGGTCGCACGACTCGAGGAAACAAGAAGGAGCCCCTGGTCAGCGTGCGAAATCAACGCTTTCGCCTGGATGCCTTCGGCAATCTCTTCGACATGGTCACCGATCCGCGGCAAGATCGAAATGTTGCCGCGCGTCATCCGCGCGTGGCGAAATCGATGAGTGCCGCAGCTCGGCAATTCCTCGCCGAACTCGAGGGTTCCCTGGGCCCCGATGACCGGCCCTTTCCGATTGGCTTCTCCAAATCGACTCCGCTTCCGGCCCGCGATGGCAAGGCGCACGGCGACGTCGAACGCAGCGGAAGAGCCCCCAATTGTTCCTTTTTCAGGAACTGGACCCGCAAGGACGACAAGATTACCTGGGATGTTGAAGTGACAGAAACGGCGGAATACCAAGTCGTCATCTACTACGCCTGTCCGCAAGCGGATCTGGGTTCCACGATCGAGCTTTCCTTCAAAGGCGTCACCCTCGAAGGGAAGGTTACCCAGGCCAACGACCCTCCCCTGCGCGGAGCCGAAAACGACCGCACACCAGATCGCGGCGGCGAATCTTATGTCAAGACCTTCAAGCCCATGACCCTGGGAACGATCCGCCTGGAAGCAGGTCGCGGCGAACTCGCCATGCGAGCCACCGATATTCCCGGCAGTCAGGTCATGGAGGTGCGGCTTCTCATGCTCAACCGGTGAGGAGGCCGGTGTCTATGCCATCGGTCACCCCTATTGCTCGCCCGGTTCCTAAACCCGCACAACAATAACATGACCGCTTAGGGTAACTACGGCTGGGGCAGCGGCCGACCGGAGGTCCAGGGTAGTTTTGCATTCTCAAGGTCTTTCTGCAGGTCGCGGTAGTCCTCATCAATGCACTTTCGGATCTCAGTTTGAATGGCGTCGAACTCTGTCTGGGCAATGTGAAAGTCTTGTCGCTGTGTCTGCGTGGGACCAAAAGAGGACCCCGCGGTGTTCATGGCCGAACCGATGCGCTGGCTGATGGAGAGTGGGGCCGGCTCGTCGTAACGAGCTTTGATGCTGCCGCCCACCAGCGACTTGCGCAGATCCTGCAATTGCAGCTCTAGACGGCGGGTCTCTTGGTGGAGGTCCGGGAGATCCTGGTCCGATTGGATAAGCGCGCGTTTGATGTCCTTCAATTGTTCCAGAACTTCCTCTGCTTTGCGGGCCGTGCCGCGTATGATGCGTTGCAAGGCGGCAACCTGGCGGTAATAGTCCAGGTCGTCTTCGCGCTCGGCCTGCTGACGTATGCCCTCTTGCAGCGGGATCACCTGAAAGGTCCGGGCCGAGCCCAGCGATGTCACCTCGCCCTGGTAGCGCTTCTCGGCCTGAACCGTGTATCGTCCCGGCGTGACCTGGGGACCACGTCCCCCCACCGTAGCCGACGAGGCATGAGACAATCCCCAACTGATTCGGTGGAGTCCCGAAGAGGTCGGGGCTTTGACGCGGTTCACGACTCCGCCTTGGGCGTCCTTGATCACCAAGGTCAGGGTGGGCGTTTCCTCCTCTGCCTCCTGTTCAAGTGTTTCCCAGCCCGGATAGGGGGTGTCCCCTCCCTGCTTTTTGGTCTTGGCCTCCTGGCGGCGACGTATTTGCTGTTGGGTCTGCAAGCTCTCGCGCAAATAGTAGGTAAAGAGAGCCCCATGAGGTGGGTTGGGCGCGGTAAAGAAACGATCCCCCCGCGATCCCTGCTTGCCACGCGTCTGGACATAGAGACCTGTCTTGCGGACGGGAAAGAGGAGAAAGTCATCTTTAGCGATGGCATCTTTGCTGAGCTGTCTGAGAAAACTGTAGTCGTCCAATATGTAAAAGCCGCGCCCAAAGGTGGCGCCGATCAGATCGTTTTCCCGACGCTGGATTTCGAGATCTCGAAAGGGAATGGTGGGAACCCCGCCGGAGAGTTTGATCCAGTCCTGTCCCCCGTCGAGGGTCACATAGAGTCCAAACTCGGCGCCCAGGAAACAGAGTTCCGGACGGACGTGATCCTGCACGAAGCGCCAGAGGATCTGTCGTTCGGGTAGGTTGCCGGTGATGGCGTCCCAGGTATGGCCCCGGTCGGTGCTCTTGACGAGGTAGGGTTTATAGTCGCCGAATTTATGGGCATCCAGAACGGCGTATACGGTATTGACATCGTGAAGGTCGGCCTTGATGTCATTGACAAAGGCCTCTTCCGGGACGCCATAGACACGATCGACGCGGCGCCACTGTTTGCCGCCATCCTCGGTCACCTGGATGAGTCCGTCATCCGTCCCTATATAGATGAGTCCCTCCTGAAGAGGGGACTCGGAGATGGAGGTAATGTTGCCGTACTGCGACATGGCCCCGGTGTCATAAATTGAATCGATGCTCCAGACCCGTTCCATGTGTTCGCGTTGGTATCGATCGCGATTGCGGGACAGATCGGGACTGATGGTCGTCCATGAGTCCCCCCGGTCGTCGCTGCGATGGAGATGCTTGGAACCAAAATAGAGGCGCGTATGCGAATGGGGACTGATGAGGATGGGAGAGTCCCAATTGAAACGAAGGTCGTCCTCCCCCGAGGCCGGGCGAGGACGAATCGACACGGACTCGCCGGTGCGGCGGTCGACGCGACGCAGATTGCCCTGCTGCGATTCGCCGTAGAGCGTATCCGGGTCTGCAGGGTCAAGCGCACAGTCGTGGCCGTCGCCCCCAATGACGATGCGCCAGTCGCTATTCGTGATACCCGAGCGGTTTGTGGTGCGACTGGGGCCGTATTGGGTGGAATTGTCCTGCGTCCCCCCAATGATATGATAGAAGGGGAGGTCGTTATCGGAGGCGACCTTGTAGAACTGTGTCAGGGGCAGATTCTCGAAGAACTCATAGGTCTTGCCCTGATCATGGGAGCGGTAGAGTCCTCCGTCGCAGCCCACCAGGAGAAAATCGGGGTCTTGAGGATGGAAGGCCACGGCGTGGTTGTCCACAGTGTTTATGGGAGCTTTCCACCGTCTCCCAGCTCCGGCCTCCGTCGTCAGTGCGGCCCAGCCTCACATTGGCATGATAGAGCGTATCGAAACGGTGCGGATCGCAAAAGAGTTCCTGGTAATAGTGCGGGCCCGTACCACCGCTGGTGTAGTCACTCATTTTGGTCCAACTCTGACCACCATTTTCGGAACGCCAGATCCCACCTTTGCGCCCGGCCAACTCGATAGAGGCATAGACGATCTTGGGTTTTTGGGGGGACACGGCCAGGGCGATCTTGCCCTTATCGCCTCCCGGTAATCCCCCCTTGAGTTCCTGCCAGGTCTGGCCCCCATCCACAGATTTGTGGATACCAGACTCCGGCCCGCCATTGACGAGGGCCCAAACCGTACGATGACGTTGGTGAGTGGCCGCATAGAGTACGTCCGGGTTACCCGGCTCGAAGACCACATCCGTGACCCCGGTGTAGGGCCCCTTGTGAAGTATGACCTCCCAGGTCCGACCGCCGTCGATCGTTTTGTAGAGGCCCCGTTCGCCCCCGGAGGACCACAGCGGACCCTGGGCGGCGACGTATACCGTGTCGGCATTGCGGGGGTCCACGAGAATGCGGGCGATGTGTTCGCTCTCCTTGAGCCCCATGTTCTTGAAGCCCTTGCCACCGTCGAGGCTCTTATAGACGCCATCGCCATACCCCACGTGACGCCCGCCCACATCCTCACCCGTTCCCACCCAAAGGGTGTTGGGATTGGTGGGATCGATTGTCACGCAGCCCAGGGAATAGGCCCCATACTTTTCGAAGATGGGTTTCCAGGTCGTGCCGGCATTGACCGTTTTCCAGAGGTTTCCCGAACCGGCGGCCACATACCAGGTATTGGGGTGTTCCGCATCGATGGCGATGTCGGCAATACGTCCCGACATCAGGGCCGGCCCGATGCCGCGCAGCTTGATCCCGGAGAGTAAGCCGCTGTTGAGCTTGGGTTGGTTGGGTTCGTTGTCTGACTCTGACGCCCATCCCCCACAGGCCATGCCGGCTACCCATAACAACGTCACTATCTTGTATCGCATGTGTTTTAGCCTCCTGGAGAATCATTCTGTTTATGGTCATTGAATCTCTTGCGGTATTTGCCGTCCCGGTGTCCAGGGGGCGCCGAGCTGATCCATTGCCCGTTCCAAGGCCGCCAAGTCACCATCCACCGATCGCTGCAAACGCGAACGCACTTTCATGTAGTGTTCCTTGGCGATCTCGAATTGGCGCCGCTGGGTTTGGGTGGGCGCCGCGCTGGTCTGGAAGCTTCCTCCCGCCCGGTTGATGCGCTGACGCAGTGAGGGGGAGGTGGGTTCGAAGCGTTTGGACACCGTACGATCGCCGCGTATCACCACGGCGAGGGCGTCCAGATCGCGCTCGATGCCGCGGGCCCGGACGATCAGAGCCTCGCTGGCCTGAGGAGTCCCATAGAGGGCCTGCTTAGCGGCGGCGACACGATTGACGGCATCCCTCAGCGCTTGCTCCAGACTCTGCACGGCATGTTGTAACTCGGCGACACGTTTCTCAAAGGCAAACTTGGCCTGGCGATCGACCCTTAGACTATGGCGCTCCAAGGGGACCACTTCAAAGGATTGAGCTTGCGTGAGGGCGGTGAATTCACCATCCACGTATTGAGACAACTGGACCGTGTAGGTACCGGGCAAGACGGCCGGGCCGCTGCCGCTGTCACGCCAAGGATCGTCCGCGTTGCCGTCACTGACGGGCGTCAAACGGGCATGACGCAGGTCCCAGGCAACGCGGTGGATGCCCGAGCCGGCCGGACCCTTGATGCGACGGATGACCCCGCCGCCATGATCCTTGACGGTCAGGTAAACCAGGGGTGGGTCCTCGGCATCCTCTCGGCGCAGCGCCTCCCAACTGGGATACTGGACCGGCTTGCCCTCTTTCTGTAGCTCGCCTTCGCGTTTTTTGCGGAGTTGGCGTCGGGTCTTGAGGCCCTCTTTGAGGTGGTATGTGAAGACCGCGCCGAAAGGCGGATTGGGGGCCGTGAAAAAGGCGTCACCCAATGAGGACTTGCCACCTCCGCCGAGAGGGGCATCCTGGACATACATCCAGGCCCGCTTGATCGGAAACAGCACGGCCTGCTCTTTCAAGAGGTCCGGCGTGATCTGGCGGAGGGGTGAATAGTCATCCAAGATCAAGATACCCCGTCCAAAGGTGGCACAGACCAGATCGCACTCGCGCGCCTGGATCTCCAGGTCGCGGAATGGAATCGTGGGCGCGCCGCCCTTGAGGCGAATCCAGTGAACTCCCCCGTCGAGGCTGAAAAACAGCCCAAATTCGGTGCCTACGAATAGCAGATCCTCGCGCACCGGGTCCTGTTGGATGGTCCAGACGACGTGCCGCTCGGGCAGATCACCGCTGACGGAGGTCCAGCTACGGCCACGGTCTTCACTCTTGAGCACATAGGCCTTGAAGTCACCGCGTTTGTGGTTATTGAACACGGCAAAAACGGTATTGGCATCGTGTACGCCGGCCTTGAGATCGGCGACATAGGTATGCTCCGGAATGCCGGGAAAGAACTCGATGCGGCGCCAGCGACGTCCCCCGTTTTCGGAGACCTGGATCACACCGTCGTCTGTACCCACATAGAGGAGCCCCTCCTGCAGAGGAGATTCGTCCAGGGACACAATGTTGCCGTAGAAGGAGGTCCAGACGTTTTTCCAAACCGACTCCGTGCTCCACAACGTGCCCATGACCTCGAGTTGGTTACGGTCAATCTGTCGCGTGAGGTTGGGGCTGACGGCACGCCAGGAATTGCCACGATCCTCACTGCAGAAGAGACGATTGGCCGCGAAATAGAGGCGCGTGGGGCTGTGGGGACTGATCAGCAGAGGGGTGTCCCAATTCCAGATTAAAGGCGGCTCATTCGGTTCGGGTTGCGGTTGGATGTCGATTCGCTCACCACTGCGACGGTCGAAACGAACCAGGTGGCCGTACTGAGACTGTGAGTAGACAATATTGGGATCCGTGGGATCCACACGCGTCTGGTAGCCGTCACCCCCAACGGTGACGAACCAATCACTGCTGCGGATTCCGTGGCGGTTGGTGGTCCGGGAGGGGCCACCCAAGGAACCATTGTCTTGGGTGCCGCCATACACGTAATAGAAGGGTTTGCTGTTGTCGATGCCGACGCGGTAAAACTGCATCACCGGCAGGTTCGGAACATGACGCCAGCTATTGCCACGATCCCAGGACTCGTAGATGCCCCCATCGCAACCGATCATCAGGTAATCGGCATCTTGCGGATCGAAGACCAGGGCATGGTCGTCAACGTGCTTGAATCGTGAGTTGACGCGTTGCCAGGTCTTGCCGCCATCTTCGGTGACCTGCAGGAAGGTATCCACGGAATAGACACGATCGATTTGGTGGGGATCGGCGAATAGCTCCTGGTAATACTGCGGGTCCGTGGTGATATAGTCACTCATCCGTTGCCAGTTTTCGCCACCGTCCGGGGAACGGAAGAAACCGCTCTCTCCCCAGCTCGCGGCCACAATGGCGTAAAGCACCTGAGGCTGCTGAGGAGACAGGGCCAAGCCAATACGCCCAAGGTGCACGCTGGGCAGGCCCTTGACGATCTTGCGCCAAGTCTTCCCCGCGTCGGTACTCTTGTAGATCGCCGATTCGGGTCCACCGGCCACCAGGGCCCAGACATGACGTCGCCGTTGGTACGACGTCGCATAGAGGACATCCGGATGGTGGGGATCGATGGCGATGTCACTGACACCCGTGTTCTCGCTGATCGTGAGCACGGCCTCCCAAGTTTGCCCTCCGTCTATGGTCTTGTAGAGTCCCCGTTCGCCCCCCGGGGCCCAGAGCGGCCCTTGTGACGCGACGTACACCACTTGAGAGTCGCGGGGATCGATCAGGATCTTGCCGATATGCTCGGAGGTCTTAAGACCCATGTGGGTCCAGCTCTTGCCGGCGTCGATGCTCTTGTAGACACCGTCACCGTAGCCCGCGCTGCGTTGGCTATTGTTCTCTCCCGTCCCCAACCACAGGACCTGGGGATTCCGGGGGTCGATGGCGATACACCCAATCGAATAGGCGCCGTGATTGTCAAAGATCGGCGTCCACGTGGTGCCGTTGTTCGTCGTTTTCCAGACATTGCCCGAGGCCACCGCCACATACCAAGTGCTGAGGCGAGTGGGGTCCTTGACGATGTCACTAATACGTCCGGACTTAAGGGCCGGGCCGATGTTGCGGAGCGTCAAGCCGGAAAAAGTCCCCGCGTTGAGCCCAGGCGGCTCGTCACCCGCATGCAAGGCCGATGATACCAGCAGCACACACATCAGGTTGACCCAGACAGGGATTCGACGACGCCTCAGGGCACTCTTCATATCACGGCTCCTCAGATTCTTTGCAATAGTCTCTAGTTTACCCCTTGGAGTTGCTTTAACCAAGCTTAAACAGACATTTACGGCAAGTCTTTGGCGTTCCTCTGCCTTAGGAACCGGCAAGAAATAACTTGGACTTTTGGATGCCCAATTGCACCGCATCTTTGGCCGCTTCTCAATCGCCAAATCCTCACTGTAGCCCACTACACCTCCGGTTTGGCTCAATCGGCGCGA
>JADFHU010000215.1 GCA_022567055.1 Planctomycetota bacterium | reverse complement strand
GCCGGGACCTAGACCGCCTGAACCGAGGTAATGGAGCCCTGCTTGGTCGAGGCGATCCGTTCCTGCAACTCACCCATCTCGGTGCTCAAGGTCGGCTGATACCCGACCGCCGAGGGGATACGCCCGAGCAGCGCCGATACCTCGGACCCCGCCTGAGAGAAGCGGAAAATGTTGTCGATGAAGAGCAAGATGTCCCCCACACCGCTTTCACGGAAGTGTTCGGCAATGGTCAGTGCAGACAATGCGACCCGCAAGCGGGCGCCGGGCGGCTCATTCATCTGACCGAAGATCAGCGCGGTGTGGTCCAGTACGGTGTCATCCTCGCCGGTCACCGGCGTTTCCTTCATCTCCACCCAGAGGTCGTTGCCCTCGCGCGTCCGTTCCCCCACGCCGGCAAAGACGGAGTTGCCGCCATGTCGGGTCGCAATCCGTGCGATGAGTTCCTGGATGATCACGGTTTTCCCCACGCCGGCGCCGCCAAAGAGACCGGTCTTACCGCCGCGGACGAAGGGACAGAGCAGATCGACCACCTTGATGCCGGTCTCAAACATCTCACTCTTGGCGGTGAGGTCGACCAGCTTGGGCGGCTCGCGATGGATGGGCTTACGGATCTTGCCGATCAGGGGTTCGCCGTCGTCGATCGCCTCACCGAAGAGGTTCAGCACTCGGCCCAGGGTCTCGTCACCCACCGGTACCGTCAGAGATCCGCCGGTGTCGAAGACCTCCAGCCCGCGCCGTAGGCCCAAGGTGCTACCCAGGGAGACCGCTCTGACCCTGCCGCCCCCCAGATGCTGTTGAACCTCGCCGATCAATGTCTTGGACTCGCCTTCTTTCTCGTAGGGAATCTCCAAGGCGTTGTAGAGGGAAGGGACCTGCTCGGGCGAAAATCGCACATCAAAGACACTGCCAATGATCTGGACGAGCTTGCCTTTGTTCATGCCATCGCCTCCGATCCACTGACGATATCGAGGAGTTCACCGGTAATCTGTTCCTGTCGAGCACGGTTGTACGCGCCTGTCAAATCTTTAATCATCTCATCTGCGCTTTCTGTAGCATTTCGCATGGCCACCATGCGAGCCAGGTGCTCGCTCAGGGCCGCATCTAAGAAACAGTTCAATATCGAATGGTGCATGAGTTTTCGCACGAGTTCTTCGATCATTTCGTCCACCGGGGGTGAGACCTCGAAGTCCTCCAGCGCCAAGGCCCAGGGCCACGCCACCTTGGCACGCGTCACCAAGTCGTCGACGAGATCCCCGAAGGGCAAGATCGTCATGGTTTGGGCCTTCTGACTGGAGGTCGAGAAGTAGCGCATATAGACGATGCCCAGTTGGTCCAGTTCCCCTGCCCGGTACTGGCCGACAAAGTGATCGGCCAGGCGTGTGGTCTGCTCTGAGGTCGGCAACTCATCGAGATCCGCGAAGACCTCCTGGATGGGCACACCCTGGTGGCGGAGGAGCCCCTCCAAGCGACACTCGGGCGTGTAGACATCGAGCGGCTCCCCGCGAGATTCGGCCTGCTGCACATGGACGTGAACGAGTCGACTCACTTGCACATTGTAAGACCCACAGAGGCCCTTGCGGGACCCGATCGCCACGATCGCCCGGCGTCCGGCCCGGTTTTCCCGCAGTAGCGGGTGGTCGATGGGCTTGGGCGCGGTCGAGAGCAGCACGGCCGCCGTCGTCAAGGCATCGTGGAAGTCCACGATCGCAGGCCGCTTGCCGGAGTACTTCTTGTAGCGCGCCGTCGAAATCATCTCGAGGGTACGCGTGACGCGGGCGATGCTGCCGACGGCGTTACGCCGGTTTAATATCTGGCGGGTGGAGGCCATAATCGACTAGTGGCTAATCAGTGCTCCCATAGTTGCCCTTTTCGATGAACTGCTTTAGCGCGTCGGTTATCCTCTGCGACAAATCGTCTCCTAAAACACCGGTTTCATCGATCTCAGAGATCAGCGTGGCCTGGTCTCGAGCCAGCGACTCCAGGAAGTCGGTGACCAACTGCGCCACTTGTGCCACCGGGATGCTGTCCAGTAGCCCCGAAGACCCGGACAAGATGGTGATGACCTGTTGTCCTACCGTCAGCGGAGAGAATTGCGGCTGCTTCAACAGCTCGACCATCCGATAGCCCCGGTCCAACTGCCGCTGGGAAGTGGCGTCCAACTCGGTCCCCAGGCGGGCAAAGTCTTCCAGCTCTCTGTGAGCCGCCAAATCCAGCCGAAGCTTGCCGGCGACACTGCGGACCGCCTTCACCTGAGCGTCGCCACCCACCCGACTCACGCTCACGCCGACATCCACCGCCGGCCGGATGCCGGAGTGGAAGAGGTCTCTTTGCAGATAGATCTGCCCATCGGTGATGGAGATGACGTTGGTGGGGATATAGGCCGCAATCTGACCTTCCAGGGTCTCGACCAGGGGCAATGCGGTCAGAGAACCGGCCCCTAGCTTGTCCGAGAGCTTGACGCTTCGTTCCAGCAGACGGCTGTGTAGATAGAAGATGTCACCCGGATAGGCCTCGCGGCCCGGAGGACGTCGCAGCAAGAGACTGAGCTGTCGGTAGGCGACCGCGTGTTTGCTCAGATCGTCGTAGGCACACAGGGTATCGCGTTGTTGCTCGTACATGAAGTATTCCGCCATCGCACAGCCCGCATAGGGCGCGATGTACTGCATGGCGGCGCTGGCGGCGGCCGGTGCGGCAACGACGATCGTATGGCCCATCGCATCGTAACGACGCAGGGTATCCACCACTTCGGCAATGGTCGAATTTTTCTGTCCCACGGCCACGTAGACACAGATGACGTTCTCTTTCTTCTGGTTGATAATGGCATCGAGAACGATCGCCGTCTTGCCGGTCTTGCGGTCACCGATGATCAACTCCCGTTGACCCCGACCGATGGGGATCATCGAATCGATACTCTTGATGCCGGTCTGGAGCGGCTGCCTGACGGATTGGCGCTGGGCAATGCCCGGCGCTTCCGATTCAATCAAGCGTCGGTGGGTCGTTTTTAAGGGAGGCCCACCATCGAGAGGACGACACAGCGGATCCACCACGCGACCCAATAGCGCTTCGCCCACCGGAACCGACATGAGCTGCCCGCTGGCCCGGACATCCTGGCCCTCTGTGACCTCGGTGAAATCACCGTAGATGACGGCGCCGATGGAATCCTCTTCCACGTTGAAGACCTCACCGACCACATCCCCTCCAAACAGCAACATCTCCCCCGCCATGGCCTCGTCCAGGCCGTAAATGCGGGCGATGCCATCGCCCACCTCAACCACCCGGCCGACCTTGGCGACATCGAGTTTGGACTCATACTGCTGGATTTCTTTCTTAAGAATCCCACTGATTTCACTGATATCAAACTTCATCGGGCTCTATTACCCCTTTCGCTGATTCATGATGGTACTGACCGCCTGCCTGAGTCGGCCCCTCACCGAGTTGTCTACCATCCGCCCCTCGTAACGCAGGATGGTGCCCCCCAGAATAGCCGGATCGTGGATCACATCCAGATCGACCCGGGCGTCCAGGGCCTGGGCAAGGTCCTTCGTTAGAGACTGCTGCTCGCCGGCTGCCAAGGGCTTCGCCACCGTCACTTCCACCGTCGTCCGCCCCGCCATGGCACGAAAATGTTTCTGGTAGGCCGCCACGATGTCGGCGAAGAAGGGAGCGCGGCCATGGCGAACGACGACCAGCAGAAAGCGAAGTGTCAGCTCATGCAGCCTGTCCGAAAAGAGGGTCTTCAGGAGCGAACACTTGTCGTCGGTCACAAACTGGGGCGATACGAGAAAACGATCGAACTTCGATTCGGCCTGAAAGACCTCCATGAAGCCTGCCAGATCCTGCTCGACGGTCTCTACGCACTTCGACTCGCTTGCCAACTCAAATAGCGGCAACGCATAGATCTGACCAATCCTGATGCCGATGTCGGTACTACGCATGACCCCGTCGCGTCTCCTTCATCTTGGCGATCGCCTCATCCATCATGCGGCCGTCATCGGCCTGTGTGATGGCATGACCAAGCACGCAGGTGCCCAATTCGAGGACGACGTCGCCCGCCTCACGCCACAACTGTTCCTGGGCGGCTTGCCGAGCGTTCTCAATGTCCTCCATGGCTTGACGCCTCATCACCGTGATCTCGTCCTGCGTTTTCTCGGTGGCCCGCTTCTGCTCCTGCTGCGACCGCTCGCTGGCCTCGCGAAGGATCGTCGCCCCCTGCTCCTTGAAGTCCGCCATCAACTTTTTTGCCTCCGCACGTGACTTCGCGGCCTCGGACAGCTGCGTCTCAATCTGGGTCTGCCGGGCCTGTAAGGTCTCGATCAAGGGCCGCCAGGCCACCTTCCCCAGCACCGCCACCAACACGAGGAAGGCAATCACCGTCCACAGCGCATCGGCCCAGGTACCGCTGAATAGACCCGGCTCTTCGCCGGGCCCGTGCGCGGCCTCCGCGGCCATTGCCACGCCGGTCAACAGACTAGCCAGAATAAGTGTACGAAACCATGCCATTTCCGAGACTGCTTTCTACTTGAGCCAGAGGACGGTCAACATGCAGATCAACAATGCAAAAAAGGTCACGCCCTCAAGCAGAGCAGCTGCCACGATCATCGAGGTAAAGATGCGTCCCCCTGCCTCGGGCTGGCGCGCGATCGACTCGACCGACTTGCTGGCAATCATACCGATGCCCACGCCCACGCCTATGATGATGAGCCCGCAACCGATCATGGCGCCGAAGATGGCCAAGAGAAAAGGACTCCCCGTCGAACCGGCGCCCCCTACTTCTGCTAGCTCCAGCGAACCGGCGCCGGCTTCTGCTAGTAATCCTACTTCCAACATTGTGAGACCTCCATAGATCTAATAGTTAATGCTCCGGACTGACCGAAGACCCAATGTAAAGTGTTGCTAAAAACGTAAACACGTAGGCCTGCAAAACGGCCACCAACAGTTCCAGGAACGAGAGGGCCACCGCCCCGGCAATAGAGAGACCTGCGACGCCAATGTTCTTGAACAAGAGAATCAGGCCCAGGAGAGTCGCCAACACCATATGACCGGCGACCATATTTGCGAAGAGTCGCACGGCCAGCGTAAAGGGCCGCACCATGTGACTGATCAGCTCCAATGGATAGATAAGCGGCAACAGCCACACCGGTGCCGGCGGCGCGATGTTCTTTAGATAGGCGAACAACCCCTGTTCGCGAATCCCCGCCGCATGGGTCACCACGAAGACCGTCATTGCCAGCCCTCCGGTCACCCAGATGTTGGCAGTGGCCGCACCCCCTAAGTGCGACGCCTCGTCGCTGCCGGTCAATAGCTTGCTAAAAAGTGTGATAAATCGGTCGGTCGGAATCATGCCCAGGAGGTTCAGCGTGAGGACGAAGAAAAGATGGTCCAGAGAAAGCCGATGTACTTGTCCGTCAACTCATGCAACACGGGCTTGGCCATGTCGTCGCGAAGGTAGACACAGATAGACTCGATTAGATTCTGACCGCCGCCGGGGACGAGCTTGGGAGAGCGCATGGCCAGGGGCACAAGAATCAACAGCAGCGACGCCGCCACCCCCACCATAAACATGTGATTCGAAAACACGACGTGCAACGTCCCCACTGTGAAATCAAACAGGGGATGCACGACGACATGTTCAAGCGGATTCAACTCCGCCAAGATAGATTTCTGCATTCAAAAGGTCCAGATACACCGAGCATCAACATCCAATGTCACCACTCACAACAGTCCATACGGACCTGCCCGTGGGGCTAAAGACGCGTATTAGACCCACTTCAATGGAGAAGATCAACCCCAAATCTGGCTAAATAAGGAATTCTCCGTAGAAATTCAAAAGGGGATGTTTGGGGACCGGCAAGAAATAACTTGGACTTTTGAATGCCCAATTGCACCCCATCTTTGACCGCTTCTCAATCGCGAAAGCCTCGGCGTAGAACAGCTACGCCTGTGGTCTCTCTCAATCGTCGCGATCCAATATGGGGCACACTTGGACCCCAAATTGTCCAACTTATTTATTGCCGATCCCTTATTCCGAGTCATTGAAGAACTGTTGGATCGCTCGCTTAATGATCAGATAGGTCATGCCTATGAGCGAAAAGAAGAAGCCACCCAACGTCCACCAAAGCTCCGTCTGGAAGTGCTGGTCCGCCCAGTAACCCCCGAAGGTGAAGACGGCGACCACGGCCCCAAGCTCGATGCCCATGCCCAGCAATGGTGTCCAGACCGCCCGCTTGGAGATCCTTCCGCTTTTACCCGACGATTTCTTCGGCGCGTTCATGCTTCCACCGACCTGTCTGTGAATCTTCGACGACACGGTAGAGCGCCTGCGTCCCCTCCCTGCCGTAGCCCTCGGTGCGGGCCTGCTCAAAGAGCCTCTGCGCCAGTGCCGTGCCGACCAGTTCTTGATTGATCTGTTTCCCTTGATCCATCGTATAGTTGAGGTCTTTGCAGAGCAGATCAATCATGAAGCCAGGGGCCATGTCGCCTGCCACGATCTTCGGGCCCAGGTTGGCGAGCGCCCAGGACCCGCCCGCACCGGACGAAACTACCTCCACCATGGTGGCGGGGTCCAGTCCCGCCTTTTTCGCCAGGGCGATCCCTTCACTGCAGGCCAGCATGTGCAGGGCGCAGAAGAGTTGGTTGCAGGCCTTGCAGGTCTGGCCCAGCCCTACCTCGCCCACGTGCGTGATCTTGGAACCCAGGGCTTCAAAGAGGGGCAGGCACTTCTCAAAGATAGCTTTCTCGCCTCCGACCATGATCGAGAGTGTCCCGTTTTGAGCGCCTACATCGCCGCCCGATACCGGGGCATCGAGAAAGTCAATCTGCCTTTCCTTGAGTCGAGCCGCAAAGGCCTTGGTTTTAAGCGGAGAGATGGTACTGTTGTCGACCACGATCAAGCCGGGCTTGCCCGTCTCGATGACGCCGTCGGCGCCGAAGAGGACCGCTTCGACATCCGGCGTGTCTGTTACATTGATAAAGAGGACCTCACTGACCGCCGCGACATGGGCCGGGGTGGTCCACACCGATGCGCCGAGTTCTGTCAAAGGATTACATTTGTCCAGCGTACGATTATGGACAAAAAGCGTGTGCCCAGCCTTGAGTAGATTCTGCGCCATGGGTCTTCCCATGATACCAATGCCAATGTAACCTATGTTCATAGTGGAAACCCTTTCGAAAGAAACCTCGGGGCCAGAGCGTAGCAATCACCAGACAGAGCCTAACGATGATGACCCCGGCATGCAAGGGGCAAAGGGGTCTGTAGGTCTGTAGGTCCGTGGGTCTGTGGGTCGGCAGTCGGTGCTGCCAAAGCGAACTGCTTTACCAAAGACCGAATGACCCAAGGACCTAAAGACCCACGGACCCAAAGACCAATAGACCCAATGACCTACGGACCCACAGACCCCATGCATTCAGCCCCACCATCGGCTGGACCGAACCCTCTGCTGGCGTTGCCCGTGGCACTGGTCTTGATCGGGGCAGGCGCCCTCTGCGGCATCGAATGGGCTGCCACACTGGGCCGCTGGTTCAAAACCACAAACGCCGCAGACGCGGGTCTCACCTGGTACCGTTACAGTGGACTCTGCTTCGGCATCTTTCTCCTAGGCGGAATGGGTTGCGTTCTGATCTTCAATCTCCTGCAGGCAGCGCGACGGATCCGATACCGAGACACAGGAAAGAGGAAGCACCCGGACGAGCCCTGGCGATGGCACAAACGGTGGGTGCAAGGCAGAGTCTCTGCCGGTTCAAAGAGACGGCTGGTCCAGGTCTGCTCGATCGCCTTGCTCTGGAATCTCATGGCCATGCCACTGTGCATCGTGGTTCCCTTAGAAGTCATCCGCGGAGGCAATTGGGCGGGCCTGCTCGGACTGTGCATTCCCGGCATGGGCTGTATCCTTGTCTTCTGGAGCCTGCGCCTGGGCATCCAATGGTCTGCCTTCCGGGAATCGGTTTTGGAAATGACCCCTGTTCCCGGCGTCATCGGCGGAGCCCTCATCGGCAGGATTCACACCGAGATCGAGACACATCCCTCTGAGGGCTATCAAGTGACTCTTCGCTGTATTAGGCTTTGTCGGAAAACTCCGTCGTCGGCCAGAGAGCGAGCAATTTTTTCGCCTGGCAAAGACGGCGAAGCAGGCGATGTTTGTTCTATCGTCGATGCAGCCGGATGCGGCCAGGCGGC
>JADFHU010000844.1 GCA_022567055.1 Planctomycetota bacterium | reverse complement strand
TGGGGCCTTTACCGAACCTCCAGGTATAGGCCCCCTTATTTTCGGCGTGGTTCAGTTCACGGTCCCACTGTCCATCGTCGTCGTTGTCGTAATCGTAATCGTAGTCGTAATCGAAACGGCGAATTGGCTCTACAAGTCAATCGATTACGACAACGACAACGAAGAGGGTAGGCAGACTGATACCCATGCCAGTATGGTTTTGAACCAGGCCCCCTTGTTTTTTTAAGAGGGCGCCGTGGCCACTTGCGCAGACAGGTGGAAAAGCCGAAGGCCAGGCGGGTTCACATTGGATGTGCGTCCTCTAGGCTTTCTCCTCTGTCAAAGCCGTGGTGTCGGCTACTCTTCCAGGAGAGACACTATCACTCGCTCACCGCCATAGTTCACGCGCGTCGTCTGTCCTCCCGGAATGAGTTGAATCTTGAAGCTGCGTGGTAAGGGCTGGCTGCTTGTCCCTTCCGGGGCGCCGGGTTCCAATGTGAGACGCTGCTCGGAGTCGTCCCAGGTTAGTTTTGTCCAGGTGGCATGGCCCTGGAGGTAATCGAGGCTGACACCGTCATCCTCATAGAGCGTAAACTGACCGTCCGCGCCCGTGTAGATTCTGAGGGTGGTTGGTTCATCGACCGGCTCGGCCATGTATTGACGCACGGGATCGAAGGGAATGATCGCACCGGCTCGCACGTAGATGGGGATCTTGGAGATGTTCACCGGGCGAGTGACGGTCCGACCGCCGATTTCATTGGCGTCGGTCCACCAGTCATACCATTGCCCTGGCGGTAGGTAGACGTCACGGGTACGGGCGCCTGGCTTATAGACGGGCGCAATCAACATATCACGACCCCAGAGGTACTGGTCCCCCAAGGAACGAGCCTCTTCGTCTTCGGGATAGTGCAGCCAGAGGGCTCGCATGAAGGGCAGGCCGGTTTCACGTGCTTCCCAGGCCAAGGTGTAGGTATAGGGCATGAGTTGATAACGCAACTCGGCAAACTGCCGGCAGATCGCTTCGATGGCGGGATTGTTCAACTCGGACCGATGGGGCGGTCGGCGTTGGCCTTCGAGCGGTCCCATCTCGTTCAGACCCCAGCCCCAGGGCAGGCGGGTTCGCCAGATGCGCCCGTGGGAACGGAAGGAGGGGCAGAAGGTCGAAAACTGAAACCAGCGGGCGTAGAGTTCACCGGTCAGTTCCTCGGTGGTGTAGAAGCCGCCCGTGTCGGAGCCCCAGTAGGGGCTGAGGCTCAAGGAGTGGTTGATGCCGACGGCGATTTGGCCTTCGAGCGTCTTCCAGGTGGCCTCCGTGTCACCCGACCAGACCCAGCCGCCCCACCGGGCGATGCCCAGATGGCCATTGCGGTGCAGGCTCCAGGGTCGGGTGTTGGGGGTCGTCGAGAGGGGGCCCTGGTAGTAGAGTTGGTGCCGCTTGATCCGCTCGAAGAGATCGAACCAATCGCCCTCGTCCGGCCACCAGGCATCCACTCCGGCCTTCACAAGATCGACGTGTTGCCGCCAGTAGTTCAGGATGTGTGCATCGTCCAGCGTCTCATCGGAGTCGGGCGGAATCGTGCCCCGTAGCGAGGGCAGCTTGTCTCTTCTCCAGGGCACCATGTGCACGATGAACTTGGCGTGGCGGGCGTGGATATCGGCGATGACGGCCTTGGGATCACGCCGGAAGACCTCGGGGTTGAATGCGAAGGAGGGCTGGCGGGTGTTCCAGCCGACCGGCGTGAAGCCTGTGCCCAGATAGATCACCGCATCCATGGGGATACGTTTCTCGCGGAAGGTATCGACGATGTCGAGCATCAGCTCGTCGTCTTCCAACGTGCGGTGGGACTGCATATAGCCGAGTGACCACTTGGGGGGCAAGACCGCGGGCCCGCTGATGAGCGAAAGGTCCTTCATGAACTGGACAGGCTCGTGGGCATCGAAGACGAAGAGGTCGTAGACACCCGGGTGGAGACTCTCCTTGGGCGGGCGACCCTGGACCTGCGCCGTGTAGCTGCGTTCCAACTGTGTCCGCTCGCGACGGCTGGCGTTCTCCGGA
>JADFHU010000214.1 GCA_022567055.1 Planctomycetota bacterium | reverse complement strand
TCAGCAAACGCATGATCTCAATCGCCATGGATTCATGGCTCTTGACGAAGCCCATGCCACCGCAGTGGTAACAGGCCTGATGGGTACTGGACTGCAGGGAAGGCCGCATTCGTTGGCGTGTCAATTCCACGATGCCGAACCGACTGATGGGCAGGAGTTTCGAACGGGCACGATCATTCTTGATCTCGGCACGAAAGGTCCGTTCCACCTCCTTTCGGTTTTTCTGCGTCCGCATGTCGATGAAATCACAAATGATCAAGCCGCCCAGATCACGGAGACGGAGTTGCCGAGCGATTTCAACGGCCGCCTCCATGTTGGTTTCGAAGGAGGTCTGTTCGGCATTTTGCTGACCATGCCCATGATGACGACCACTGTTGACGTCAATGGCCACGAGAGCCTCCGTCTGCTCGAGCACGATCGAACCGCCCCCCTTCAATTGCACGGTACGATTTTGGATCTTGCTGATCTCTTCTTCGATTCGGTGCTTGTGAAACAGCGGGACACCATCGTCATAGAACGTGACTCGCCGTCTTTGCCGGGGATAGGCGTTGGACAGAAAGTCTTTGATCTTACGAACCATCTGTTCCGAGTCACAAATGATATTGGATATCTTGCTGTTGAAGACGTCCCGCAAGGTCCGGATGACCAAATCTGATTCCTGATAGAGTTCGCTGGGCGCCTTCTCCGTCTCGATCCGCTTCTGAATAGTTACCCAGAGTCGGACCAAATATCGGAGGTCATTCTGAATGTCGCGTTTGGAACAGCCCTGTCCCGCCGTACGCACGATGCAACCCGAATCTTTAGGAGGCTTGCTCTGATCGAGTATCTCTCTGAGCCGCTTTCGCTCCTCTTCGTCTTCGATCTTGTGACTGATGCCATGCTTCTTCATCCAGGGCATCATCACGATGTATTTGCCGGGCAACGCAATATAGGTGCTCAAGGTCGGTCCCTTGGTCTTCAGGCCCTCCTTCGTCACTTGAACGACGATTTCCTTTCCCTTGTGCAGGCAATCTTGAATCGCGGGACGATCTTTTAGGGACTGCCTCCGCCCGACGTTTTCGACCCTATCTCTCTTGCCACCGGGAAAATAGCGAGGATGCAGATCACTGATGTGCAGGAAGCCGTTGCGTCCCGTGCCCAGATCGAGGAAGGCGGCCTGGATACCGGCTTCAATATTGACGACTTTGCCCTTGTAGACGTTTCCGACATGGCTGGCGACGCTGGCACGCTCCACGTAGAGTTCTTCGAGGGAGCCCTTCTCCACGACGGCAACGCGACACTCCTCACTCTCGGCGACATTCACTAACATTTCTCTTGTCATACTGTGCTCCTCACGGGCCCGCTCTCCCGAGCCCCGTGGTCTGTCCATTGAAAACTAGATGAAGTGCCACTGAATATGGGACCGCTGGATCGGCCCTTCCAGATCGGCTGGGTCCAGACCCAACAGGGTAAGGACCTCGTCTAGACGAACCGATCCCTGGGGCGTCATGCGATAGGCGACCTGAATACTCTCCGGCGTGATTTCAATGGACGATAAATATTGTCTAATATTTTTACGTTTTGTCTTGCGCGGTTTCGACGGCTGCGATCGTACGACCTGAATCGTGTCGCGCGCCAGGAGGCGACAGACCGTCTCTCGCAACGTGTCACTCCGTTTGGAAGCATTGAACGGGATGGTCCAGCGCGCCGAGTAAGGTTGCAACGAACAGCGACTGGAGGTCATCCGCAGGCTCAGCAAGGAGATCCCCTGAGGCAACTCCGCGGACAAGCGATCATGGATCGATTGACGGGTCAGTTCCTGGCGTGCAGCGTGCCCCGCCTGCCGGAGGCGCAGGCACAGCACGTCCCCGGTCGATTCCAGCCCGACACTCTTGGGCAGGGGTACGGACAGGTGGGGACGAGGATTAAACCCCTGGCTATAGTGCAAGTCAATGCCGGCTCGGACACAGGACCGCTCCAATCCCTTCAACAGCTCCGCGTGCGACAAGAATCGCGCCAACCCGGTGATGCTCAATTCCGCGTACACCCGTCTGTTGGCGGAGTCGTTTTCAGCCGTCACGGGGAGGCCGTCCAAGACAGTCTCCAGTGTCCCCGTACGGGAGCCTTCTCCCGGTAAGCAATTTTTCATCAAAATGTCTGTTCCAATGATCGTCCACGTGTTCCGGCAGCATGCGGGTCAGGTTTCTTTCCGTCTCGGGCTAAATGGCCTCAGGGATGACCTCCCGGGCTGTGCTACGCAGAAAACTGTTGACTTGTCTTTCGGTGGGAAGGCCAAGCACCTTTCTGGCGACGATGTTGCAGTCCTCGATCGTCACGGAGCGAATCATCTGTTTGACCTCGGGAATCATGGGGGGCGTCATCGAGAGGGTACGGATACCAAGGCCCACCAAGAGCATAATATACTCCGGCTCGGACGCCATCTCACCGCACACGCTGACATCGATGCCATGGCGATGCGCATCCTGTATGACGGTGCGGATCAAGCGAATCACCGCAGGTTCCACGGCCGAATAGAGGGCTGACACATGTTCGTTGCCACGATCCACGGCCAGTGTGTACTGAATCAAATCGTTGGTGCCAATACTAAAAAAGCTGGACTCCTGCGCCAGGCTGGCCGCCGTGAGCGCCGCGGCCGGCGTCTCGATCATGATACCGACTTCGAGACGCGGATCATAGGCGATGGACTCTTCATCCAGATCTTCCATCACGTCCCGCAGGATGAGCTTGGCCTGGCGGATCTCCTGGAGATTGGTCACCAAGGGAAACATGATCTTGACGTGGCCCAATGCCGAGGCCCGCAGGATGGCCCGCAACTGGGCCTTGAACATCTGGATATGCTGCAGACAATAGCGAATCGATCTCAGCCCCAGAAAGGGATTGGGCTCCTTCAGAGAGCGCCGGCTTTGCGTGTGTTTGTCGGCGCCCAGGTCCACCGTTCGGATGATGACAGGTCGGGTCTGGAAGGCTTGAATCGTCTTTGCGTAGGCATCGTAATGCTCTTGTTCGGTCGGCTCGGTGGGACGGTTCAGGTAGAGAAACTCGGTTCGATAGAGTCCAATCCCATCACCGCCCTTTTGCAGTATCATCTCACTCTCATCGGGGAATTCGATGTTTCCCAGCAGCACGATCCTGGTCCCGTCCCGCGTTTCGGCCGGCTTCTCTCGCAGGGTGTCGAGTTTTTGCTCGAGGACCGTGAACTCCCGCAGAAATTTACGGTACTCCTCGAGGGTCCCTTCATCGGGATCAACGATCACAAGACCACGATTGCCGTCAACGATGACCGTATCCCCGGGTCGAACCGCCTCCGAAAAATCCTCGAGGGCTACGACGGCCGGGATGGCCAGGGAGCGGGCCACAATCGCGGAATGGCTGGTTCGCCCGCCCGCATCGGTGGCAATGCCGCGAATGTAGTTGCGGTCAAATCCTGCCGTCTGCGTCGGACTCAATTCCCGTGTGACAATGACCACTTCCTTGCTCAGATGGTCGACATCTTCGCGCTGGTGGCCCAGCAAGTGTCGCAACAGTCGCCGCTCGATGTCATAGATGTCGGCGGCCCGCTCGCTGATGTAGGCATCTTCCACGTTCGTGAAATGTGTGGCAAGCTTGCGAAGCACGCTGGACACGGCAAATTCGGCAGCCACCAGTTGTGAATAGACCTTATCCGTAATCTCCTTCCGAAGACTCCGGTCACGCATGAAACGCAGGTGAACGGCAAAGATGTCTTTGATCTTGCCGGCATCGGACTTTCCCTGCTCGGCTTCCAGTTCGGTGAGATCGCCGATCGCCTGCTTGAACGCGTTTCGGACCCGCAGAATCTCGCCCATGCGTTGGGAGGGATTGATGGAGCGGCGCGGGATGCGATAATCCTCGCAGTCTAGGATCATCGCCTCTGCGATCGTGATGCCCGGTGATGCGGCTATGCCTTTCTTGATCTCCATGACACGCTAGCTAGTGCGAGACTCCGTCGTCGTGAGGTAAAGGGATGCACAGTCTATTCATGGAACAGTTTCACCTCGATGAGTTCGCGCAAGGCCTGAACAGCTTCATCCGCGTCCGCGCCCTGGGCCTTGATGCGCAGCTTTGTCCCCTGAGTCGCTGCCAGCATGCTGATCTGCATGATGCTCTTTCCATCGACCGAGTTGTCCCCATGGGTGACCGTGATCTCACAGGCGAATTTGTTCGCCACATCAACGAAATGCATGGCGGGACGCATGTGCAGTCCTTCTGCGTTGCGAATTTCTACCGATGCTGTGCAAATTGGCGCTGCCAATAGGGCGTCTCCTGAATCGATAGGCATGCACATGGACTCTCGCAGACATGGGACCGTTACCATGAGGGATTGTCGTCTGCTTCTCTCAAGAGGTCTTCAATGGCTTCCTTCGAGTTCGTTTGTCTCAGAAAACGCCTAAACTTCTCTTCCTGCAGATGTTTGAAGACATTCTCCATGGCTTGCAGATGTTTGTCCGGAGCGTCAGTCGGACTGATCAAGAGAATGACGGCGAACACAGGCTGCTTATCCAACGCTGCGAAATCAACCCCAGCCGGAATCTGACCGACGCTTCCCACGATGTCTTTCGCGCCAGCATGCTTGACATGTGGGACGGCCACGCCCCTGCCCATACCGGTGCTCGCCTCATTCTCGCGCTCAATGACGGACGCAATGATCTCATCGCACGTCCCCGGCCTGAGTTTACCCTCCTTGTCGAGGGCCTGGACCAAGGTTGAAATAGCGTCATCCCGGTCACTGACTTCCATGTTGGGTACCGAGGCCTCAAAACAGATGTAGTCTGCAAAATTCATCAATCCTACGCTCCATCCGGATTTCCAGAATGCTTGTTGTCGCGTTCCTTTGTTTTCTTCTTCGTGAGCTGACGCTCCAGCTTGTGTACCGCCATATCGATGCACTGGTAAGCATCCGTACCCGACTCCGTTGCAACGAACACATTGCTGTGCGCGCCCCGGGCGATGATCTCGACAGTCATTTTTCCCCCGTCGCTCCCGTCGACAATGACCTCGACCCGATTGACGCTATTGTAATACCGCGGAAGCTTGGATGTCTTGTCCTCCGCATGGGACTTCATGGCTTCCGTGATATCGAGGTGTTTTCCGGTAATTGTAAATAACAATGTCATTCTCCCCATCAATTCAGGAACAAAACCTGTTTCTTCATCGTCACCAGCACCGAACTTCCGGTCAAGAAGTCGTTGTTGAGACCCCGTTTCGCCGCACATACTAACGCGAGCACGCGGATTTGTAAACGATACAGTCCTGCCCCTCCGCACAAGCCTAGGCTCTGTCCGAAAACCCGATCTGGCTTCGAGTGGCCCTTTTTTCGCCTGGCTGCATCCGGCTGCATCGACGATAGAACCAACATCGCCTGCTTCGCCGGTCTTTGCCAGGCGAAAAAATGGCTCGCTCTCGGGCCGACGACGGGGTTTTCAGACAGAGCCTTGCCTCAACCCGACAGCGGGCTTTCTCCTTGCGGCTCAAAAGGTCATTCGGCTTTCGGATGGACGTCCAAAGAAAAGGCTTTGGGAAGGTGCCCTCCAGAGAGGTGGATCGCCACGCCCGGCAGGGAGGTCAGAATCCAAATAAACCGTTGGCAGAGGGCCAGGCAAAGTGCCTGCTCAGTCGTCGCCCCGGCCAGACGGGTAAATAGGTCGGTGATGCCGCCTTCGAGGACGCCAATGCCGGCGATACTCACCGGCAGAGCCGCGACCACCCACATCGTCGGAAAGATCAGAAAATAGTACTTAAGATGGGCTTCCACGCCAATGCTACGACCCACGACCCAGAAGGCGACAATCGTGGAAGCCTGGAGAAAAAGGGTCAAACAGAGCGTCAGAAGCACGACCCAGGGCCGCCTGCAATAGGCGAGCACGACCCTTTTGGCTTTGAGGACTAAAGACTTCAGGTAGTCTCTCTTACTCGCCCACTGCTTGGCGAGGAAGGCCCGACTCGAGCCATTGAGCAGGACCAGCGTCAGGAGGAGCGTAAGGAGGAGCAAGACGGAAAGGCACACGTAGCCCACGACCTTGGTAGGATGGGTAATGTGATCCAGAGTCAATTCCCGCATCAGGGAAAAATAGGCGACTAGGGCCATGAGAAAAATGCCGGACAACCCCACGGCTCTATCCACAAATACAGACAGCACCGCCTCGAAGCGCTTCTCCGTGTGCTTGGTGACATACCAGGCCCGCAGAAAGTCGCCCCCTACCGAACTGGGCATCACGTTGTTGTAAAACAGACCCAAGAAATGAAGTCGCACCGCAACCAACAAGGGCAAATGGATCCGCTGAGCGCAGAGTAGCAGCCACCAGCGTAAGGCAAGGACGACCTGAGCCAGGGCAAACACCAAGAGGCCCGTGCCGAATGCACCCAGTTCGAGGTTACGAAAGGCTGCGGCAAGGTCGGCCCAGTCCTGCTTGCCTAGGACCCAGGCCAGCGCTCCGACTGCCACGGCCAGGCGTAGAATGAAAAGAACGTGTTTCTTTGGTTTTTGCATCCCCGACTCACGAGTTGAAAAAGACGTGACAGAATACCCCTTGTTTTGTCGCATCATAGTCGGTACAAGAATGCCCGGCAAGCACCAACAGAATCGAACAACATTGGACAAAATTTGAGGATTAAGACATTATGTCGGCCCCACGGGCAATTGAAGAAGGCTTGGTCTTTACACCCAGGTTTGACGCAGCCGGCTTGATCCCGGCCATCGCTCAGGATGCCGATACGGGGGATATCTTAATGGTCGCCTACATGAACGAAGAGTCCTTGGCATTGACGGTGCAGACGGGAAACGCCGTCTACTATAGCCGTAGTCGCCAGAAGCTGTGGAAGAAAGGCGAACAGAGCGGCCACGTGCAGAAGGTACAGAGAATCCTGGTGGACTGCGATCAGGACTGCCTTATCTTGAAAGTGACCGTGGAGATGGGTCAATGTCATACCGGATATCAGTCATGCTTTTATCGGGCCGTCACGGATGGAGACGGGAAAAAGCTGGAGTTCGTGGCCGAGAAAGTCTATGATCCGCAAAAGGCATATGGCTCTTGAGGCGCATACGTCATACCGATATCAACCCGCGCAAGAATCACCGAAGCACGGACCCCTCTGCACTGGGGCAATGAAATCTGTAGCCGTGCCAAGTTTCTCTTCCTTTCCACTTACCCCATCGCAAGCCTGACTTTGAGGCCTCTATAATTGGCCAAAAGTCAGCTTCTCCCAGGCTATCATTCGGAGGAAAGTGGCCTTGGTCCTCCACAAACTTGGTATTCTGAGATATTAAATTATTATCATATTATATTTACGGATCACCCTATACATCTCAGTATTTGGTATATACTATACTCAATCGATTCAATTTATCTAGACTATTCATATTAAATAGTGTATGTTGACAGGTATCGGACGTTGAGTACGTGAAGTCTTGGGTGGGACTATGACTTTTCGGGTACTTAATTTGTGGAGTAGGGTCATTTCAGAGCCGAGTAAAGAGTGGACTCTATGCAAGGCGAGCCTGGGGGCGAAGCGCCGGGTGAAACTATCTGAGATGCTGCACTCTTTGGAGTTCTGATTTTGAGGGTTTTATCATGCTTGGATTCGCACGGAAATGCGTAATAAGCCTTTTGGTGGCCGCGACTTGGGCAGGCAGCGCTGGGGCGCAGGGCAACAGCCATCTCACCAGGTATGAATACGACATCACGTTCGACCTTTCCGGCCAACTGTCGGCAGGCAGCGGGGAGGGCTATGCCGGGACGTGGTACTACTACCCTGCCTCGGACCGTTATATCATGTGGTTCGGCAACGGTATTTATGACCCAACCCGTAACGCAGACTATGACTTCTGGAGCCTCATCGAAATCGTTAACCCAAATAGACGGCTGTCGGCCGAGCTTCACCGCGGTTGGACGACCCCAGAGTGGTCTGCCCTGAACTCCAGCGTCCCCCCCCTGCCCAGCGATATGGACACCCTAGCCAAGGAAGGCCAGTATCTGCGGGACAGTCAAACGAGCAGCTTGACAGATGTCATTATGGCCTCGACCGCGAGTGTAGAAAAGCATTTCTTTAGAAGTATTCGCTACTGCCCGTCCTGGTTCTTTGTCAGTGTCAGCGGGAAGAACGCCCATGTGTTTCGACAGGTCTATATTGGCAAGTCTTTGGATCAACCTCCGCCGCAACCGACGGTGACGGGTGCCTGCTGTAATCCACAGGGGGGACAGTGCTACC
>JADFHU010000843.1 GCA_022567055.1 Planctomycetota bacterium | reverse complement strand
GGCCGCTTCTCAATCGCCAAATCCTCACTTTAGCCCACTACACCTCCGGTTTGGCTCAATCGGCGCGACCAAATCTACGGCACACTTGAACCCCAAAATGTCCAATTTATTTCTTGCCGATCCCTAATCGACAGGCCTATCGAGTCGGTTCGCTATTTCGATTACGATTACGACAACGATCGGGGTTCGACACTGAACTGGACCAGGCCGCTTTTTTGCTGGTGGCTCTTGGCGACGCTCGGCGGTAAAATCACTCGCACACATACAAAGTCGAAGACCTTAAAAGGAAATCTGCAATGAAGACGACCCAAAGCTTAGGCATATTGCTTGCGTTAGGGTGGATCCCAAGCCTGGCCGCTATCGATCGGCCGAATTTGCTGGTCATCACTACCGACGAGCACAACTTCCGTACCCTGGGATGCTACCGCGACCTGATGCCTGCGGATCAGGCCTTCATCTGGGGCAAAGACGCCATTGTCACCACGCCCCACATCGACTGGCTGGCTAAGCAGGGTGCGATCTGCACGAGTTTCTATGCGACAACGCCCGTCTGTTCACCCTCACGAAGCTCGCTCATGTCGGGATGTTATCCGCAGCACACGCCCGTGGTGACCAACAACATTCCCATGCATGAGTCCGTTGTCACCTTCGCGGAGATCTTGCGTCGGCAGGGCTATGCCACGGGGTATGCCGGCAAATGGCACCTCGATGGACTCGGCAAACCGCAATGGGCGCCGGAGCGAAAATTCGGATTCGAGGACAACCGCTACATGTTCAACCGGGGCCATTGGAAACAACTTGAGGACACACCCCGGGGACCACGGGTCAAGGCTCGCAATGCCAAGGGAGTGGCGAACTACGATGTCAAGGGGGCGGACGAAGAGTCCTTCACCACCGACTTTCTGACCGACAAGACCATCGACTTCATCGAGGCCCACCGAGACCACCCCTTTTGCTACATGGTGAGTATCCCCGATCCCCACGGACCCGACACCGTTCGTCCCCCCTACGACACCCTATACCAGGACCAGCAATCCCGCCCGCCGAAAACCTTCACCGTAAAGGCCGGGTCCCTCCCGAGTTGGGCTCAGCCAAGCGGGGGCTTCAGCGGCATGGGCAAATACTTCGGCATGGTCAAGTGCATTGACGACAATGTGGGTCGAATGCTGGCCGCCTTACGCGAGAAGGACCTCTTGGAGAAGACGATCGTCGTCTTTACCTCCGACCACGGTGACCTGCGTGGTGAACACCACCGACAAAACAAAGGTGTGCCCTTTGAGGCCTCCGCCAAGATTCCCTTCATCCTGTACTATGCGGACGTCGTGCCTGCGGGAACGGTCATCCATGAGGCCCTGGGCTGTGTCGACTTCCTGCCGACGATTCTCGGTCTGATGGGCGTCCCCACCGCCGGCACCGAACAGGGCCGAGATACCTCAGAGCTATTTCGCAGTGGCAAAGCCCCGGCCGACTGGAATGACATCGTCTTTGTCCGCAGTACCGGGCAGGAAAGTGGTTGGCTGGCCGCTATCACCGATCGCTACAAGCTGATCTACTCCACTGCCGATGATCCCTGGCTCTTTGACCTGCAGAAAGATCCCGATGAATTGGTCAATCACTATGGCAAGCCAGCGTACCGCGACATCACTCGTACCCTCGCGCGTCAGCTTGCAGATTACGGACAGCGCTACCAGGATCCTCGCATCACCAACGCTCGAATCCAGTCGCAGATCGCGGCCCTAGGGGAATGACCTTGCTCGAATAGATGTCAGGATTCGTATCAGGCAACCGTTTTACTGCCAGGATGACACTCTCGGAACAGGACATTCTTCGGATTTCAGTCACGTGGCGTTTTTGAAAGGAAGCTCTTCGACGGTGAAAACAAACACCACTTGCCCTGCCGGAGATCTGAACCTGTCAAAGCCATGCGCTTGGATTGCGATCGGTCCGCTTGGCTCGATGCACACCCAGGAAGGGTCGCTTGGCGGTCGGCTGATTGTTCGCGCCGATCACCGAGGAGAAACCCAGTGGAACCTAAGCGTAGCCTGA
>JADFHU010000213.1 GCA_022567055.1 Planctomycetota bacterium | reverse complement strand
CCCCATCTTGGACCGCTTCTCAATCGCGAAAACAGCGGCTTCCTTGGGTCAAACCTAGCTGCGATAGCAGCATAAAAAGCGTCCCAAGCAATCCGCGACGTAGAACTGCTACGCCTGTGGTTTCGCTAAGTAAGGCTTGGAAGGGACAGTCTTTTAAAAGACTGTCCCCCATCCTTGTTTCGACCCAATATGGGGCACACTTGGACCCCAAATTATCCAATTTAGTTATTGCCGACCCCTTATTTGCGCCGTAAAAGTGACAGTACAAAACCCAAAACGATTCTTGTTTCTTTTCCTCTATTCCAGAATTCCAGCGCTATGTGTTACCAAAAACATCATGGGATGATTGGCAGCAGTATGTGCGATAGATGCTGCTTGTCATGATAAACATTCTGTTTCGCTTTGACAAGTTCTGCGTCAGCACCGAATGTATGTCCGGTGTTTGGGTTCCTGTCAAACCGCGGAAAGTTGCTGGATGATATTTCGACGCGTATCCTATGTCCTTTCAAGAAGACATTGCTGGTTGGCCAAAGGTCTATCTCATACCGGTATATCTTGCCTGCCCCGATAAGCATTGCCTTGCCTTCGTTGCGGTAACGCGCGCGGATGATTCCATCGCAGATGTTCATGGCGCGTCCATCGGGATAGACGTCAACTAACTTGCCGGTGAAGTCTGTGTCGGTTGCGCTGCTTGCGGCATACAATATAACCTTAACGGGCCCAGTCACCTCAAGATCCGCGTCTAGCACGTCACTTGTATAGACGAGAACATCGCTGCGTTTTTCAATGTTTGCCTGGTCAAAGGGGCCGGCGGGTATTGTAAGATTGCATCCGCCGTGTGTCGGGACCGGATCGGCAGGGTCATATACGTATTTGTCAGCAGGTTGATCTGCGGGCTTAACCGTGCTAAGCGTCCCGTTTCCGTTGGCAGTGTTTGCATTTCCGGTGCTGTGGAAATAGTAGGGGGTGAACTTTGTTCGTGCGAGTGGCCACTCGTATTCGTTGCGCCACTTGTTTGTTCCCATTACGAATATTCGAAGCGGCGGCCATATATCGATATCAGTGTCCTTGCCCTTTAGCCAGTGGTCGAACCAATTGCTTTGTACGTAACGTTTATTAAATTCTGCTTCTTTTCCAAAGTCGATCTCTCCGACTTTGGTTTTTGCGCCATGCGGCCAGGGGCCTACGACCACATATTGTGGCGCGGTCGATTCTTTTTTGAGCCTGCTTATGTTCTCAAATGCCTGGCTTACAAAGATGTCGTACCATCCACTGATGGTGATGTTCGGGGCTTTAACTTTATCAAGTGAATCTGTCATTCGGTACTGCTTCCAATAGCTGTCGTACTCGGGGTGTGCGATCCAGTCCCGCAGGTAGGCGACCTCGAAGCCGATCATCTCGTCCCATGTTGAGAGGGGCAGGTGCCAAATTACTTTTTTCTTATTCCACTTCTTCCAGTCGATTCCGGACTGTCCTTCTGGAGGTATGGCCATGCCTGTTCCCCAGTCCATCATCTGCGCATGGTTTAATGCTCCGCCGATATACGAGGTGTCCTTGTACCAGTCGAAGAGGGGGACGACAGTAAACATTGCTTTGAGATAGTCTCCGGCGTCGGGGGCCGTGATCCACTGTGTGTAGCCGACGTAGGAGCCGCCTAGTGTTCCGATCGAACCGTTGCACCATGGCTGGGCGAGTATCCACTGGTGTGTGTCGAGTCCATCTTTTCTTTCGTTAATGCCCGGGTACCATTTTCCACCGGATGAGCCTCTGCCTCTACAGTCCTGAACAATATAAACGTATTCGTTCGAGGCGAAATATTTTCCGTCGTCGTTGTTGGCATCTCCTTTGCCGTAGGGCGTTCGTATTACTATAACAGGGTATGTTCCTTCGGCTTCGGGGCGAAAGACGTTTGCCATGAGGATTACGCCATCACGCATCGGGTTGGGAACGTTTTCGCTTATGCTGACGGAAGGGGCTTGCTGCTGGACGGCAGCGGTGGTTTGCTGAGCGGTAGCAGTGCAGCCGCAAGTAAGTGAGAGGACAAACAAAAAACGAATGCTAAGAACTACAGATCTCTTCTTCATGTGTCAATTCCTTATTAACCGGGATTTTCCATTTACGCGGTTAATAAACCCAATTTTCACAGTACACCACCAAAAATCGTACAGAATACACGTTGAACTATCAAGAGGCATCACCAGCCCATAGGGTCCAAAAACTCATACGAGGGTGTATGTACTTGTCAAGGGCCAATGGGACCGCGTTAGGACGTGCAAAACAATAAGTTGACGAACAATCCGAAGTACTGCTGCAGAACCGGCTCTTCGCGAAGTTCAATCAGTCTTGAAAGCGAAACGAATAGAGATCCGCGTTCGTCAACCGAAAGTGCAGACGCACGGGCTTTCCCGCCCAGGAACCGACGTCGGCGGATTTGCCCCATCGGACAGTCTGATCAACGGCGTCGCCCTGCAAAGGGCGGCAGTCATTCAGTGAGAGCTGCTTGAGAGGCTTGCCATTCACGTCCTGCAATTCGATTTGAATCTTCCCGCCGGTGGACGTTGCGAAATTCACGGTGAGCCGCTTGCCATAAAACGTGATCGGTTTCGTCACAATGTCCCCAGCCTGTTCGCCGGCGTGCGCCGAAACAAATCCGTCAACGCGATAGGTGAAGCGGCGTACTCGGCTGTCGGGACCGGTGTAGTACGCTTCGGTGGCATAGACGGAATACGCTCTGTCATTACCTGGAAGTTGAAGCAGACCCCAAGCCATGTAGTTGCTGCGGTTGCCGCCACGGTCCTCGGGCGCGTTTTCCGGAATGACGGCGTCTGGCCAGCGATGAAACGATAATCCATCACGGCTGGACATAAACACGGGCTCGACGCGGCTCCCTTGTTTTGGCAAGTATCGGGTTGGAAAGCCGATCAACAGGTGCGGAGCCCGTTCGTAAACTCGAACCGCGTTCGTATAGAGGTGTTCTTTCGCGGCACCGGGAAACTTCAGCAGGACGGGTTCGCTCCAATTCACGAAATCCGTTGAGGTGCCCGTCATGATGGCGCGCACACCGTCGACAAACGTGCGATGGTATTCCCGATAAACGTTCGCATGCCGATCCCAGAATGCGAGGTTCTGTGAATCGAATGCACCGTCAGTGATCACCGGTTCCGTTCGCAGCAGCGACCAGTGGATGCCGTCGGGTGACTTAAAGACGTACAGTCCCTTCTTACCTCGGGGACGTCCGCGCGCAATCCCCTTGTAGCGGGCAGCCGGCGGACAGTCGGGATTCTCGTCCTTAAAGGCCACGAAACAATGCGTACCGATGCCGTCCCACACAATGTTGTTCTTTTTGGAACCATCGAATTCAAACAGTCCGAGTTCCGGCTTTGACCAGTGGATGCCATCGGTGCTCTCGGCATAGCACGTCACTTCGGGGTGAGCGGCCTTCTTCGACTTCTCATCGTAATGCGAGCCGCGATAGTACATTCGGTATCGGTCCCCGTCACGAAAGATTGTGTAATAGGCACACGTATTGCCCTCCCACGGTTTGTCGGTCGTCAGGACGACTTCTTGAGGCTGCGGCTTGTGGAGTGTTAGTGCGGCGCCGCCACTGAGTTCCTCGATCAGATAGCGGTCGACGAACAATTCACGCCGCGAACCAATCTCGATCGGTTCAGCGGACTGCCCGATGCGGCTCGCCGCCGATTGCCCCAATACGATTGCCAGAAGTACGACGGCATGTTTCATGATGGTGGCTCCGGTTCCTGGGTTTCGAATCATCACGCGACAACACTAGCCTTTGACAAGCACAGGCTATTTTAATGCCAGCTTCCGTACCAACGACTTAGAGACCGAAAAACTCATCCTCAATCGTTCGTCGCACGCAACACGGAATCGATCACAGTGTACGCCTCGGCACGCATTTCATCCGGAAAATCGTGCTTGCAATCCGGATGTCGCAAGATCAACTTCCCGTCGCCGCCGAGCAATTTGTAAACAGGCTGCGCCGCGACGATACAGCGATTGACACTCCGCCAGCGAAAATTGGCATCGTGCAGCGGTGCGTTGACAAACAGCGCACGCGGAGCGATCCCACCGAGCAATTCAGTAAAGTCAAACGGGATGGTTTCAAGCTTCCCGCGGTAGTCGGACATCCGCGGCATGTAGCGGATTTGGCACCAGCCTTTCGCGAAGTACCAGTTGCGTTCGGCACCGTCGTAATAGTCCGGGTACGCATCGAACCCGCAACTGCTGATGACGGCGGTGATCCGCGGGTCGAATACCGCGGTATAAATCGCGTTGTGCCCGCCCAACGAATGGCCGATCGCTGCGAAGCCACGTGACGCGTCCACCTCCGGCATGGAAGCCAGCAGATCGAGACCGCGGATGTTGTCCCAGATCGCTTTCATCGTGCCGCTTGTATACCCAAGCTTTCCGAGGTTCGGCCAGTAGTTGGCGAGATGCGGGTACGACGGCGACAGCGTGATATAACCGCGATTAGCTAATTCGGCGGCGTACTGCCGATTCGCTCGGCCGCCAAGTCCGACGACGACTTGATGTCCAATCGTGCTATCGGTTGGGTGCAGACAAAGCACGGCGGGTGCCTTGCGTTTTCCGGCAAGCACATCCTTGGGAATACAGAGGTAGGCCGGTGTGGGCGAATCGGCATCGGACTGATACGTGATCAGACGACGCACGTACGTGCCGACGTCGGTCTCGTGTTCAATTTCTACCTGCAATGGCACGCGCCGATCATCGCCCGGCAAGGCACCCATGACGTGTTGCATACCGGCTAGGATTTCTGCGCGTCGCTTCTGCCAGTCCGTAGCGTTGGTGACCTGCTGCACCTCGCCACTCGGGCCGCGAAACTGCAGAAGGTTATCGCGATCAAGCCGCGGTGGCTCCGCTGCATCGGCGAAGGAACAACCAAGCGCAATACAGAACACGAAATAAATGATTCGTCGATTGGTCATTGCCAGGGTTGTCCTACGCAGAAATCCGAACTTTTTTGATTCTAACGGCTCATGTAAGCTTCCTGAAAACCGATTGAGTATGAATTCTATGGGAATATTCGGGGGCAAGCAATTATGGTTTTACACGACCTTACACCAGGTCACAGGCCTCTGCAGGCATCCAATGGGCATCTTGGCCATCCCACTTGACGTTGCAGCCAATCGGGTTCGTCAGTGGCGTGCTGATGGCCTGGCCCGCCAGTAGTTCGATCAGGGCCTTTTCGAGATCATTGACGGTCATCTGGCTGGTGTCGCGGGGGCTGTCGACGCCTCGGCCGGTGTAGACCAATTTGCGATCCTGGTCAAAGACATAGAACTGCGGCGTCCGTAGCGCCCCGTACGCGCGTGCCACGTCCTGGCTGGCGTCGTGGAGGTAGACCCAGGGGAACTGATGTTCTTTCATCCGCTGCACCATGTGGTCGAAAGAGTCTTCCGCGTAGGTGTTGGCACTGTTGGAATTGATCCCCACGAACCGGACCCCCTGAGAGGTGAAGGTCTTTGCCGTCGCCCGTGTCACCTCGTCCGAACCGACCACGTAGGGGCAGTGGTTGCAGGTGAAAAAGAGCACCAAGGCCTTGGCGTCATCGAAGTCCGAGAGTGAATAGGTGTTGCCGTCGGTCGCGGGCAGCGTGAATTCCAACGCTGACTGCCCCAGTTCCAGTGTAAAAGCCATGGTATCGCCTCCAAAGTTGAGCCTGGTTTTTATTGGGTTGGGCCCCCTTTGTAGCAAGTGTTGACCCCAATTCAAGCAAGAAATGGCGCCGGCGCTCCAATTGCTGAATCCATCGTGGCTTGGCGCAGGGGCCGACGTGTCAGTTGTCCTGCGGTCCCGTTGCAGGTCGGATGAAGGAGGCATGTCCAGGGAGTGTTCGCCGTCTTAGGACGAGGTCCGGCTCGGCCAATGCTGCGGTGGCCATCTCTGGGTTCTGCAGGATTTCCTCCGTATCGGCGTAACTGCTGACTTTGAACCGCAGTTCATCATCGGTCAACGCCAGGAGGGCGAACCAGTCGGGCAGGGTCCTATCCTCCGGTTCCTCCAGAAAGACGCCCAACAGGGTCAGCCCCTTGATTTCAATCAGGTAGCCTGAGAAAACCAGCTCTTGGGCCTCCTCTTCTTGACTCAAGAAACGTAAGTCATAGCATTGTCTCTCTCCGGCCGTGACGGTCAGTATCCCATTGGGGTCCTGCCACCGGCCGGGGAAGTGGTCGTTGCTGACGATATGCCCCTTTTGGTAGAGCCGTGAACATCGTTCCAGATCCGCCTTCGCTTCCCAGAGGTCATTGTTGTCGCTGACGGCCTGAACGAAGGCCTGAAGCGCCGCACTGTTGCCTGTCAACAGGAGGTTGTCCCCGTCCTCCACATAGCTGACCGAATGGGGGTCTGCCTCTTGCATCTCCTTGAGGGCATCGACCTTCAGCCGCCTCAATCGAAGACGCGGGGCCGCCAGATCGACCTGCAGTATGGTGTGCGTGGCGACGAAATGCGCATTGAAGAAGCCTGTCGTCTGGGGCCACGCCGGTGGTGCTGTCGGCGTCAGATCCAGATAATAGTCGTCGCCCAACCGTAGCAAATGCCCCTTGAAGTGGCCGGAGGAGAGCAAGTCCGCCACGCGCACTTCATAGTTGCCCTCTTCGGTCTCGGCGAACTCCCAGACCCCGCCGTCACCAGTCCATTTGCCCAGCAAGTCTGCCTCGAAGGCTCTGTTCGCCGGGGTCTGCAGCGGATGGAGCGACAAGACATACTTTTCGCAGCCCAGCAGGCCCAGCAGCAGGAGCCCCAGTGTCCACCTTGTCATGTCGCCTACGCGCATCATAGTGATCTCCTTAGACTTAATGTTCAACATGCCTGCCAGTGTGACTATAGAGACTTGGCCCTCAGGCGGACCTATCTTTCAGGAAAAAGGGGTGACAGACAGAAAAAAGGTGGTACTCCCGCGAATTGAAGCAGTTCGCCAAAACGGTTCCGGGTTTACGGTCGATCGTTGCCAAGTCGGGACCTCCTTTTTATAGTGGGCACTACAGGGACTCGCCGATGCGGCAAGACCCGCTCATTCACAACACAAGGAGTGCAGATGAAGACCTATCACTGGTCCTGTCATCGCTACGCCCTTCTCTCTTCGATCGTTGTAGCCCTGCTGTCTCCCTGCGCGTCGTCCTCGTCGCCCACCGCACCGACCCATCTCCGCAGTTTCGACAAGGTCCACCCGGTGGGTACGGACAGTCGACCCTATTTCGGTTGGTATGTGAACGACCCGGACGATGACGAGATTCAGATGGCCTACCAGATTCTCGTGGCGACCAGTCAGGACAAACTCGATGCCGGCCAAGGAGATCTCTGGGATAGTGGGCAGGTGAAGTCGGCAGCGCAGAACTACGTGTACCACGAGGGCCGGGCGCTGGCCCACGGGCGTCGCTACTACTGGAAGGTCCGGACCTGGGACAAGAATGGGAACGTCAGTCCCTACTCCGCGCCCGGACAGTTCGACACCGGCCTGTTCACCACGCGTCACTGGGCCGGCGCCAAGTGGATCAAACGCGACACCGAGGAGGCCGATGATTACACCTATTACCGCAGGCAAGTCCTGCTCCCCGACCATACGATCCAACGTGCGATCGTCTACGTCACGGCGGGCCACAACTACGAACTCTATATCAATGGAACATTGGTCGGCCAGGGGCTGGCCTATCACTATCCCCAATACCACTACTACAACGCCTACGATGTCACCTCCGCCTTGACGTCCCAGGGGGACAACACCTTTGCCGCGCTGACCCACTGGTATGGAGGCGGTCAGGGCCGGGCTCGAGGCGTTGATCTCTCAGGAAAGCGCCCGCCGCCTGGCCGCCCTCGGAGGTTCAGAGCCTGATCTCAAGCCAACGAGGCGTCGTCGCGCCACCGGATCGCGGTAGAGAACTTGGTCCTGGTTGATACCTCGGTGTGGATCGACCACCTCCGTCGTGGAGATCACCGTCTCACTGGTCTCCTCGAGCAAGCGGAAGTCCTGAGTCATTCGCTGGTGATTGGAGAGCTCGCCTGCGGCAACATCCAGAATCGGGCAACCGTCCTTCAGTTACTTCGCCGGCTCCCCATGGCGGCAGAGCTCGAACATCCGGAGGCCTGGCAATTCATTGACGCCCAACGGCTCTTCGGTCGTGGGGTCGGCATGGTCGACGTACATCTGCTTGCCTCAGCGCGTCTCTCGCAGGCTACGCTGTGGACGCGGGACCGGCGACTGAATGAGCTAGCAGCGGAGCTC
>JADFHU010000212.1 GCA_022567055.1 Planctomycetota bacterium | reverse complement strand
AGGCCCTCAAGAGGTCCAAGATTTGACGATTGACAGGCAGTGATGGAAGGGGTTATATGATCTAACCTTAGAATCGAACGCGCCCGTAGCTCAATTGGACAGAGTCGCGGACTTCGAATCCGAAGGTTGGAGGTTCGAGTCCTCCCGGGCGTGGTCAAGGCCAGATGGTGACATCTGGTCTTTTTTGTTATTGTTGTGCCGGTTCCTTACTTGTGAAGTTTCGCACTTTTCAGGCGGCTAATTCGGATGATTTGTAAACAAAAGCATATCGACTACCCGATCTCATTGTTGGATTCACTAATTCGACAAGGAGGTCAATATGCACACTGCTATTTTGACATGGACGGAACTTCTTGGCCAGTTCTTTGGAGTGTTCACACAACCCGGCGGCCATATTTTTTCCACGTTGATGACCGGGTGGGTGCTCTGTACAGCCCGCAGAACCATTACTGGCATGCTGCCCTTCGCAGATCCTCTGAATCTGCATGCTCACGACGCCTATCATCGATTCTTTCCCGATGCCAGATGGAAGATGAGTCGATTGTGGCAGAAGTTGACGCTCATGCTGGTCGCCCGCCTCTGTCCAAAGGGAATCGTCACACTGGCATTGGACGATACGCTGTTTCATCACGCCGGGCGAAAGATCGACGGTGCGGGGTATTGGAGAGATGCCGTGCGGTCGACCAAGAAAAAGGTCGTTTACGCGTGGGGCCTGAACTTGGTTGTGCTGACCTTGCAAATCCAGCCGCCGTGGGGCGGCGAACCGCTGGGGCTGCCGATTAACATGCGGTTGCATCGCAAGAAGCAAAAAAGCTTGATCGAACTGGCAGTAGAGATGATTCAAGAGACTCACACTTGGCTGAGCAAGCGGACGATTCGGGCGGTCGGTGACGGTTTTTACGCGACGTTGGCAGGAAAGCCGCTGGCCGGCGTCACGATTGTCTCCAGAATTCGTCGTGATGCCAACCTGTACGATCTGCTGCCTAAGAGGAAACGCCGTAGGGGTCGCGGACGTCCTCGGACGAAAGGAAAGAAGTTGGCCAAGCTCGAAAAGATGGCTGCTCATCTTCGGAATTGGACGAGTGTAGAATATTCTCACCGAGGCACAATGGTGAAGCGCCTTGTGTACACTCGGACAGTCCTTTGGCCATCGGTCACAAAGAAGCCCATTCAACTTGTGATCAGTAGAGATCCAAAGGGTAAAGAGAAAGACGACTTTTTTTTCACGACCGATCTGACGATGTCCGCAGCCGATGTATTGAGCTGCTATGCGGATCGCTGGGCCATTGAAGATACATTCAAATACAGCAAACAGTCTCTGGGTGCTCAGCACCCCCAGACTTACACGAGGAAAGGTCCTGAGCGAGCAGCCGCCTTGGGGCTGTGGCTGTACTCGATGGTATGGCTGTGGTACCTCCGTCGAAAGCCTGGTAAACGGTACTACATCGTTCCGCCATGGTACAGTCAGAAATGTACTCCCAGTTTCGCAGACGCGTTGAGTTGCCTCCGTGGGGAGTTGTGGCGTGAGAGAACTAAATCGATGTTCGGAAATAGGGCCGTACATGACGATAAATTCGAATTCCTAATTCAGGCTCTGGCTAGGGCCGCATAGAGGTCACGATTTTGTGCGAAAGTTCACTTACTTGCTGATCGCCTTTGGGCTGCTGGGACAGATTGACGCGTCGCTGCGGGCGAGCGCCATGACCATCAATGAGCTGGCGAATCCCGTCCTCCGCTCGGAGGAGGAGATCGATGCCCATGCCGCCGTTTGCCGACGATTGCTGGCCCTACCACAGCCCCAAGGCGATTCAAGCCTGTCATCACCAGGCCTTTTATTGAAGCAGTCGTTGGCTCGTCTTTTCATGACGTTTGCACGACCCGGGCGCGGTGGTGCGGGCGTTGAGCCCGGGCATCTGCAACTTGTAGACCTAGAGACCCATGATGACCCTGCTCTGCGATTGCTACGGGAGCGAGTGCGTTTGCCTGCGCCCGGTGGCTATGTCTTCGTGCGGACATTTTCCAGCAGGCATGCCATGCCCAGTGACATACTGGTCGCGTTTCAGCGGGAAAACACGCGGGGAGTGACCATTCTTGGACGTTACATCGCGATGCTAGCCCCTCAACCCACGCATTCCAGCGAAGAGCGTCTTTACCAACGCATGCACCGGCGCGTCCTTTCCCATGAACTGGTTCACGCCTTCATCGGTTCCAGCGTGGAATGGCAGCGCACGCGCTCGGATCCAAAGCAGCAGGTGGCTCTGCGCAACCGTCTACCTGTTTGGTTCCATGAGGGCTGCGCGACCTACCTCAGCGATAGCCCGGGTGGTGCTTGTGTGACCGAGTTGGTCGAGACGCCGGCGGGTTACCGCCATCTCACCCTGAAGGGCCGGGCTCCCGCCGACTATCAGGCCTACAAATTGGCATTCGACTATGCTGCGTCGCGGCTCGGACGTCGCGGTCTGTTCGACACCCTGAGACAGACTATCGAAGCAGGGGATTCTCACATCATGCTAACGCGTTTACAGGCGGTCTCCTTCGAACAACTACTAGAACAGGCTCGTGACTGGAAAAACAGGCGGTTAACCCTTCTCTATTGCCTGGCCGTCGCGGCGCTGGCAGGTGTTATGCTCTATGTGTGGCGGCTGCTTCCCAGTTCCAGCTCTATTGGGTCGGACGGCGATCGGGTCTCGGAATAGGGTTTCAAACGGGACACCCCGTGTTCTTTGTGCCCTGGTGATCAGGGGGTCGCCTCATCAAACAGGCCCCTTGCCTTGCTATCCCTGATGGGTCTTTCGTCCAGGACGACGGTTTCGATCGGGCTGACCAGTCTGTACCGAACCCCCCGCCAGCGGATCGTCCGTCCCACGGCGGACAACAGAATGCCGCCGAGCATCAGCAGGGACCATAGCCAAAACCCGACTAAGTCTGCCCATTTGGTGCGATTCATTCTCGTGCGTTCTTGAGGCATGAGTTGCCAGATCAGTCGCTGCCTGAGTACGGCCTGCCAGACCTGACAGAGGAGCAGGAATACCACAATCGCCTGGGTAAAGTGGAGGTGGGAGATCGCAGGGCCCGGGAGAGACTCGGAGACCTCTGTCACTGCGGCCCGAATGGAGCAGGCGATCGCTCCCCACAGGCCCAAGACGGAGAGGAGGTGGGCCAAGAGGCCGAAGGACCAGGTCAGCGGCGTGCACACGCGGGTGATGAGGAATTGACGCCGGGTGAATTCAATGAGGTCACGCCAATTGGTGGAGACGTAAGAGGCGACTAGGCAAGAGGGTACGAACGCGATCTTGAGTCTGGCCTTGCGGACCGCGTAGCTGAGGGAGAGGTCGTCGCTTAGGGCGGTCTGCCAGATCCGTTCGAGACCGATGTTGCGGAAGATCTCTGTGCGGATGGCCATGGAGCCGCCCCAGGCCTGACTGAAGCGGGTGTTTCCCAGCAGCAGGGCGACTCTGGCATTCATGGCCGACAGGGCGAGGCTTGCGAAGTTGTTGCGGATGGGGACGAACCAACGATAACCGGTGGAGACGCCGATCCTCGCCTTGCGCAGGGGCCAGATGAGGCGTGAGAGCCAGAAGGGGTGGACGCAGATGTCTGAGTCCGCGAAGGCGATGACCTCGGTCTCCTTCGGGACCCTGCGGTAGCAGTACAGCAGGTTGTGGAGTTTCTGGCTGCAGGAGCGGGTGAGGCCTGCGACCCGTATTCGCACCTCTTTGGCCTGGGTCTTGGCCTCGAGGGTTTCTCGGATTCGCTGGAGTTCGGCGTGGGCGGGGTCCGATTCATCCTCGACGACGAACCAGAGCGAGTAGGGCTCGAAATCCAAGGCATAAAAGGATTCAATGTTCCTCTGGAAGTTGTCGTCGAGTCCCTTGCAGGGCACAACCAAGATCGTGTTGGAGGCGTACGCGATCGGCCTCCGTTGTTCCTTCGTCAAAGCGTAGCGGTAGTTGCGGTACGTGTTGATCAGGCTAAGTAGCTGAGCGACCGCGGCCCCCAAAAAGATGTAGTCGTACCAATCCATTAGGACTCATTACGCTGACAGTGACTGAGAGCACCTACGCAAAATGACTCTGCATTCAAACGGCTTATTCTGCGTCTGGACAGCGTCAGGCTCCATCGACCGTCCTCGGACGGCCTGCTTCGCCTTCCTTGCCAGTCGCAGAAACGCTCGTTTTCGGTGCTACGATTCATTTTGATAGGCACTCTGAGTATACCCTCGAAAGAGACAAGACAGCAAGAAGCTACAAGATGGAACTAAGCGGTTTGATCGATTTTTCCAGGTGATCGGCGTTGCAGTAGCCGTCCAGGTTGATATGGATGAAGCAGCCGTGGTTGTGTTCCGAGGCGAGAATGATCAAATTGTCTCCGGCTCTTGCCCAGCCTTCCGGTTGGGATTGATGGCCCAAGATGAAAGCCTCGGCCCCAAGGGTCTGTGCCATCCTGTTGAGGAGCGCTTGGCTCATCCGTCTGCCCCAGGTGAGGAGATAGACCGACCCCGGTTTGTCGCAGTCCTCGACCGTGAGTTCTCTGTTGAGTACCTCGGCATCGAACTGATCGACCAGACGGTCCGACGGCAGGGAGTGGGACACCCAGAGGCAGTTTTCCGTCTTGACGGCCAGTGGTTGCGAGAGGAGGAATTCCTTGAAGGCTGTCTCGACCCTATCCACTTCGAGCCCGAACGCCGTCTCCAGGCCGTGACTCAGGGCCCGATTCATCTCGCGACTGTCTTTCATGACTTCGGCGCCTGTGATGTAGGCCGTGTCGTGATTGCCCATGATCAAGTGGACTTGGTCGGGGTAATGGAGCTTGTACCGGATGGCCTCCAGCAACAGGGTGTAGGAGAGGCAACCGCCGGTGGCCGTCTGAGGCCCTCCATGGATGATCTCCTGCAGCACCACGTGGCGGTCCGGATGATGGGCGAGGTCTGCATACGTGACGATGCGCTCGAAGTTACGCTGGTGGCCATGTAAGTCACCCGCGACGACCAGAGAGCCCCGGTCCGGCAAATAGACGACGTTGCCCTGGCGGCGGGGACATTTTCGGTTTACCTCGCTCCCCTCGGCGAAAAGATCAATCGTTGCCTGCGCCATTCTTCTTTGCCTTTATTCGATCACCAAAAATAGCTTGGATCACTCTGTCCAGACAAGAGATGATTTCCATCATGTTTCGCGGACGTTCGGCAGATTCGTTCTTGACACACTTCATCACCAAATCAGACACTTCGGCGGGGATCTGTTTCTTGAGCGAGCGCGGATTCGGGCAGTCTCGGGGTTTCTCGACCATTCCGACGCTATTGGGGGTTTTCGGAATGAGGGTGGGTATGTTTTTACCGGTCAAGGCCCAGTACATGGTTGCGCCTAAGTTAAAGATATCCGTTTTGGGCCCCAGTTCTTTTCGCTGGACCTGCTCCGGCGCGATATAATCGGGCGTTCCTTGAATGCGAGCTTTCGTGGTTCCGATCTTGCAGCTCTGTCCCAAGTCAATGATCTTGATAGCACCCGACTTGTTGATGAGGATGTTGTTGGGTTTCATGTCGCAGTGAACGAAGCCCTTTTGGTGCATGGCGTTGAGTCCGGTCGCCACCATCCGAAAGATGAGCAGGACGTCTCCCAGGCTCAGGGTGGAGGCCTCCTCCAGCGTCTTACCCTCGAACAACTCCATCGACATCAAGAGTTCCTTGACCTTGAACAGGTGTCGCACCTTCCTGAGCTTGAAGCACTTGCGCACATAGGGATGGTCAATCTTGTTGGCGACCTTAAACTCCGTCTCAGTCTGTTCGAAGACGCGGACATCCTCTGGTTTCTCGAGAATGACTCGCTTCAAGGCGACGATTCTGTCTTCCTGGTCGTCCACGGCCGAGTAAATCGTGCTGCGCGCACCGTTACCCAGCCGTTTGAGAATCGTGTAGCCACCTACATTTAGAATACCTTTTGCCATCGCGAAGGATCACTTGCCGAACCGCCATGTTTCTCTGACACGCTCAACTCGAATATCAAAGACGATTAAGCTAAGTCTTCTGTTCCCTGCTCACCTGGTAATCTTGACAAAAAACTGTCGATACCGAGGACGGTCCGCCCCCGAGTGCAATACAACCTGAGTAGCCTAAAAAGACCCTTTAGTATACCGAATTGTCGGGTGCTTGTCCAGTATCACCCCGCCCTCAGGGCAATCGCATGCAATCCATAGTCAGACCTTAATGCTCCCCTTTTTCTACCCCTCGCCGGGATCTCACGGGGATAGTAATCAGTAGCCAGTGACAAAGTAATCAGTTTTTGGCTCATACCGATCACTTGAATGATAGGACTCCAGGCAATTGCATTCCTGCTGCATTTCGTACGGAATTGGAATCTACATGCGATTGCCCTGCCCGCCCTGAACCGGGGCGAAAAAGGCTGGGCTCCCAACAAAAGTGGTTGAAATGCCTGCGGCCCTTTGCCATAATACCGACCCGTGCCAAAGGGACGGTGCTCGCCGGCTTCCCCTGGTCACCTTATTCCTCGATAGCTCAATTGGTAGAGCGAGCGGCTGTTAACCGCTAGGTTGTAGGTTCGAGTCCTACTCGAGGAGTTTTCTCCGCGTCGCAAAGGCCCCCAGGTCTCCCCTCTCTTTTGGTCTTGCCGGTCCCTAGGGCAAAGAGCGTGCTCGGTGCGACTCCCACGCTAGAGTCTAGGGCAGTTTTACGGCGTGTTCAGCTCAGTGTCCGACCCAGGGCGCCATTCCGCTTGCCACAAAACCCCTCTTCTCGTAGACTTCCGGTCCATGAACCGTTTTTTTGTGTCCAGTGAGGCCATCTCTGACCGGTTGGTCCGATTGACGCAAGCCCAGTCGCATCAATTATGTCACGTGTTGCGACTGAAACGGGGCGACCCTGTGCTCGTTCTAGATAATCTGGGGTGGGAATATGACGTTCGGCTGGAACGGGTTGACGCGCAGGAGGCTTTCGGTGTGGTCGTCCACAGACGCCGGGCCTCGGGTGAGCCGAAGGCGGTATTGACCCTGTTTCAGAGCCTGTTGACGCGGGAAAAGTTTGAATGGGTCTTGCAGAAAGGGACGGAGTTAGGCGTGTCCCGGTTCGTGCCTATGCTCACGAGGCGTGGCCTGGTCCGGACGAGACAGGGCGTTAAGAAAGAGAAACTTGAACGTTGGCGGCGGATCTTGAGAGAAGCCGCGGAGCAATGTGGACGAGGTCGGATTCCGGTCTTGGAGGGACTCGTGCCTTTGCGTCCTGCGTTGGACGGGGCGGCGGATCTGGACCTGCGCCTGGTTGCCACGCCCAATGGGGAGGGCGTGTCGTTGCATCGGGCACTGTGGCAGCGTGCCGCTGAGAAGCCCGTTTCGATTGGCCTGTTCGTCGGCCCGGAAGGGGGCTTCGATCCCGAGGAGGTGGAACTTTGCCTTGAGGCAGGGGCGCAACCGGTGACGCTGGGGCCGCGCGTATTGCGGACAGAAACCGCCGCGTTGGTCGGGGCCACCTTGATCCTCTACGAGCTTGGTGATCTAGAGTAAAGGAGCTGGAATGCTCTATTTGGTTGCGACGCCAATAGGGAACATGGGAGACATATCATTGCGTGCAATTGATACCCTGCGTGAGGTCGACTTCGTGGCGAGCGAGGATACCCGACGTACCGGAAGACTGCTTAAACGCCATGACATCGAGACGCCACAGATCTCCTTTCATGAACACAACGAGAAGGGCGCCACCAGCCGAGTCTTGGAAGGGCTTGCCGATGGAAAATCTGTCGCCCTGGTAACGGACGCAGGGACGCCCGGAATTGCGGACCCCGGCTATGTTCTGGTCCGATCCGCGATTGCAGCAGGGACCGAGGTGACGATGGTCCCCGGGGCGACGGCCTTTGTGCCTGCCCTGATCCTCTCCGGTTTGGCCACTCATGGTTTCACTTTTCGTGGTTTCGCCCCCCGCAAGAGCGGCGCCCGAAAGCGATTCTTGGCGGTGGATGCGAGGTCTGTGCATACGCTCATCTTCTATGAGAGTCCCTACCGGATAGGCAGCTTTCTGGCAGACGCGGTTGAGGTCTATGGAGACAGAAAGGCCGTTCTTGCACGAGAGCTGACCAAAAAGTTTGAAACCGTCGAGCGGGGCACGATGAGTCAACTACTTGCGAGATTGCCCGTGAAACCAAAGGGAGAATACGTTGTCCTAATCACCGGGAACCTGGAAGAGTAGGAAGAAGAGATGACATACGATTTTGACATCAGCAAGATTTCCCAGCATGTGATTAAGTACTGCATGGACGTTCGACC
>JADFHU010000842.1 GCA_022567055.1 Planctomycetota bacterium | reverse complement strand
CCCTTTTGGTTTCCCCTTCCGTCGTTTCTCCTGGCCCCCCCCCCCGCCTGTCTCGCTCCTCTGTCTGCCACCCAAGCAGGCCTCATCTGCAGCCTCAGCCCAGGCATCAATCCGGACGAATGGGGTCAGTTGTGCCGCTTTCTGGGCGGGCTTGCCCCCGGGGAGTTTGACATGCTGGCGACGATGATTCACGATTGGCAGCGATTCTTCGAGAAAGCATTATGCGCCCTAGAAGTAGAGAAACAGCGGAGCGGCGCCGTGGCGGTGGTTCCAGGAACCCCCCTGTTCAGCCTGGGTCCCTCCGGCATCGGCGGAGCCTACCAGTTCGAGTGCGACGGACCCGACCATAAGCAGCAGGGCGAGCGCATTTAGATTCCAAATCCGCACGAAATGTCGCAGAAATGCCAGTTGGCCAGGATTCCTACCGTTCAAGTAATCAGTAAACAGTCATCAGTGATCGGTATGGGCCAAAAGACCTAATTACTCTGTCACTGATGACTGATGACTACCCCCGTGATACCCCGGCGAGGGGTAGAAAAAGGGGCATTAACGTCTGCCTAACAGCCCCTAACAAAATGAGCGTCGCACCGAGAACGAGCGATTCTGTTTCTGGCAAGGAAGGCGAAGCAGGCCATCTGAGGATGGTCGATGGAGCCTGACGCCGTCCAGAAGCAGAGTGAGCCGTTCGAATGCAGATCATTTTGCGTAGGTGCTCTAAGTTTATATGCGATTGCCCTGCCTCAAACAGGCAGGATGACGCGTTGACATGACCTGTACCCGGTCTGTATAATAATGGGTGTTCGAATAGTATCTGTCCCCTCTATAGACTCAGGAGGTGTTGTATGCTTACGGACCAGACACCATTTCTTTCGCGTTTCAAGTGGCACATCCTGCTGGTAGCCTTCGTTGTCATTCCCGTCGTTTCCTTCAGTGTTTCGGGTGACCATGGAACGGGAGTTGGCGGCGTGTCGTCGGCGTTGCTCTATTGCGGGGCCGCGATTCTCCTCGGCGCCATCCTATACATGCTGGTGCGAATATCGACCCTTACCGACGCCGCAAAAGGCAACAGTGCTAAACTCGATGGTCTCACGAAAACATTGAGCCGCATCACGGACGAACTTGCCGAGATCAGCCAAACCACACGCTTGAGTGAATCGGCCAAGGCCATCGCCTTTCGTGACACCGAACGTTCGTCCCTTCAGGAGGCTGTCGCACTGAAACTGCAGCGACAGGAGTTTGAAGCAGCTTATGAACTGATCGATGACATCGCTGAGCGTCGTGAGTATCGAGACCTGGCGGAGAGGCTTCGTAATCAGGCCCAGCAACTCCAGGGCGAGGCCAGGGAGGAGCGTATCCGGCAATTCATTCGCCAGATTGAAGGCCTGCTGGAGGATCACCACTGGTCGAAGGCGAGCTTGCAAATCGAAGGACTGATCAAGGCCTTTCCCAATGCGGACGCGGCCAGAGCGCTGCGGCAAAAACTGTTCGTCGCCAAGGGAAATCACAAGAAAACGCTTCTGTCTGCTTGGGACGAATCCGTCAAGGAACAAGACACCGACAGGGGACTGGAGATCCTCAAGCAGCTCGACCTCTACCTGACACCCAATGAGGCACTCGCTCTCCAGGAGGCGGCGAAAGACATCTTCAAAAGCAAGCTGCACAATTTGGGTGTACAGTTTTCCATGGCCGTCTCCGACCGAAACTGGGACGACGCCCTGAAAGTGGGTCAGCAGATCATCGAGGGTTTTCCCAACAGTCGCATGTCAGGCGAGATACGGGAAAAACTGAGCGTGCTCAAACAGAACGTGGCCGTCCAGTTGTGACAAACCAGAGCTAAGGCTCTGTCTGAAAACTCGATCTGGCTTCGAGCGGCCCTTTTTCCGCCTGGCTGCATCCGGCTGCATCGACGATAGAACGAACATCGCCTGCTTCCACCTTCGCCAAGGCTATGGTGGACAGGTCGCCGTCTTTGCCAGGCGAAAAAACGGCTCGCTCTCGGGCCGACGACGGAGTTGTCAGAAAGAGCCCAATCATCTTTGATGCAAGGAGCG
>JADFHU010000211.1 GCA_022567055.1 Planctomycetota bacterium | reverse complement strand
TCAAAGAGCTTTTCGACAAACGGCAGATCGCAGATGTCACCACGCACGAATACATGATTGGGATGGGCCATGAATCCATCCAGATTCTCGAGATTTCCGGCGTAGGTCAGCCGGTCCAGGTTGAGCACGAAACAATCCGGATGTTCCTCCAGGACCATGCGGACAAAATTGGACCCTATGAAGCCGGCGCCCCCTGTCACGAGTAGTCGTCTCATACCGTCTCCAGGAACTGTTCCAGCGGCGCCTGCCACGGCTCGATCGGGTCCTTCAACACGTCTTCGATCTTGTCACAGGTAAATCGACTGTTGAGAGGCCGCTGTGCCGGGCTGCCAAAATCCGCGGTTCTGCACGGTTTAATCATGACATCCAAGGACAGGCGTTCGGCAATGGTCTTTGCCATGTCGAACCGGCTGATATAGCCTCTACTGGCAAAATGATAGAGCCCTTCAACCCCTCTGTCCAACAGTTCACATAGGGCCTTGGCCACTTCTGCCGTGGCGGTCGGCGAGCCCACCTGATCATCCACGACCTTCAATTCGACGCTGTTCCGCGCTCGCTCTATCAGTTTCTTCACGAAGTTGTTCCCGTGATGCCCATAGGTCCACTGCACGCGTACGATGGCGTGGCAGCACCCAGACTGATGCAGTAAGGTCTCGCCTGCTAGTTTGCTGCGTCCATATTCGCCGATGGGGTTGGGTTGATCCGTCTCCACATAGGGCCGATCCAGCGTTCCATCAAACACGAAGTCGGTGCTGATGTGCAGAATCCTCTTGCCGGCTCGCTTGACGAGCCTCCCCAGATCGCCGACGGCCGTGGCGTTGACGTTTCGGGCCAGGGTCGTTTCGGACTCAGCGCCGTCCACATCGGTGTAGGCCGCACAGTTGACGACCATGTCGCAGTCTCCGAGGGCGGCACTGCAATGCTCCCTGTCGGTGATGTCGAATTCAGGCAAGTCATAGCACTTGACGTCAGCGCCCCGGCCGTGACATGCCTCTGCCAAATCGGTACCGAGCATGCCTCTGCCCCCCAGGATTGCGATCGAACCAGGCAAGCTCATCCATGATCTCCGACCTTGGGGAGCGCCTCTTTGGGGATCTCGGAGAGAGCACCGAAGCGCGCATCTTTCTGCGACAAAATGGGCTCCGTCTCCAAGGGCCACTCGATACCAAGGTCCGGATCATTCCACCGGATGCCACTCTCCGTCGTGGGGCTATAATAGTCGGTACACTTGTAACTAAACAGCGCAGTGTCACTCAGTACACAGAAACCATGGGCGAATCCAGGCGGCACATACATCTGCTTGTGTTTGTCATCGCTCAGTTCGAGACCAAACCATCGGCCAAAGGTCGGTGAACCGACCCGGATATCAACGGCCACGTCGTAGACACAGCCCGTCAGGACTTGCACCAACTTGCCCTGGCCTCCGGGGTGCTGATAGTGGAGCCCCCGCAGCGTCCCACGCGCAGAGAAGGATAGGTTGTCTTGCACAAAATCGCCAGCCACACCCAGCGCCCTGTATCGCTCCCTGTTCCACGTTTCCAGGAAGAATCCTCGTTCATCTCCAAAGACTGCAGGTTCGATCACGATCATTCCCGCCAACGGTGTTTCAACTGATTTCAAGGGCAAATTCTACTTTCATTCGTTGTCGACTAGACTCATCAAGTACTGGCCGTAACTGTTCTTTTTCAAGGGCTCAGCCAGCCGAAGTACCTGCTCGGCATCGATGAGTCCCCTGCTGAAGGCGATCTCCTCGGGGCAGGCAATCATCAGTCCTTGCCGTTCCTGGACGGTCTGGACGTAGTTGCTGGCCTGAATCAAGGATTCTTGCGTACCTGTGTCCAGCCAGGCGACCCCCCTGCCGAACAACTCTGCCCTGAGCTTTCCGCGTCTAAGGTACTCTCTGTTGATGTCGGTGATTTCCAATTCACCCCGCCCAGAGGGCTTCACACGGGCGGCAATATCCGTAATGGCGGAGTCGTAGCAATAGAGACCAACGGCAGCGTAACTGCTCTTGGGTGTCTCCGGCTTCTCTTCGACACTGAGTACGTTGCCCTGCTTATCAAACTCAATGACCCCATAGCGAGAAGGATCCTTCACGCGATAGCCAAAGATAGTGGCGCCTGATGCTCGTTTGCAGGCATGGTCCAAGGCCTTGGGGACGCCATGTCCATAGAAAATGTTGTCCCCCAGTATCAGGCAAGCCGGTCCGCCATCCAGGAAATCGGCCCCAATGACGAATGCCTGGGCCAGTCCCTCAGGACGTGGTTGTTCCGCATACTCCAGGGTCAGTCCCCACTGCCGCCCGTCTCCCAACAGACGTCTGAACAGAGGCAAGTCCTGTGGCGTGGAGATGATTAGGGCCTCGGTAATTCCCGCCAACATCAGGGTCGTCAGCGGATAGTAAATCATCGGCTTGTCATAAATCGGCAACATCTGCTTGCTAATGACTCGGGTCATCGGGTAGAGCCGCGTACCACTGCCGCCTGCCAAAATGATTCCCTTTAGCCCCACAGAGCACCTCGATTGCTGTCATTAGGAAATGGCCGAATTGTATGGTGCTGGCGCATAGGTGTCAATCTACATGGGCTAGCGAGCTGTAGGGCTAACGGTAGATTCAGGATTCTAGTGTATCGGAAAACGCCGCTTTTTCGCGAAAACACGTTGCGCTGCCAGACTGAGAGGGCACTACTCACATGATCTTTGACAACCGGATTTCTGTTACTGCAGTGCCACCTTTTCCAGGGCGATTGTAAACACCTCTCTCTCCTCTTTTAGGTACTTCCGTTCGAAGTTTGTGCCGACCCACTCGCCACCCTGTGCGCCTGCCGTAGGACGAAACTCGATCCTGCGGAATCGGCTGGCGCAGCCCCGCAGCACGGTTTGTATCTGCTGGAAATAGTCAGCGTGGTCGGTTGCCATCTTCAGGTGGCCCCCTGTTTTTAATACTCGAAGGATCTGATCGATGTTTGCCTGACAGATGAAGCGTCGCTTGTGGTGACGTTTCTTCGGCCAGGGATCGGGATAGTAAATGTGAATGCCGTTGATCGTCTGTTCGGCGACAAAGTCGCGGAGAAAGGCGGCTGCTTCCGTGCGAATCAGACGGACGTTGGTGAGTTTCCGGCGTCCCAGGCGATCCACGGCATACCGATAATACTTGCTGGCCCACTCGATGCCGAAAAAGTCCATCTCCGGACAGGCTTGGGCCTCGTTGACAAGAAATGTTCCTTTACCGGACCCGATTTCAAGTTGGACGGGCGCAGATCGACCAAACAGTTGGACAAAATCGATCCGACGCGCCAGTGCCTCAGGACGGAGCCCGATGGAGGGGTACTCATTTAAGGATTTTGCCATAAACAGTTGATCCAGTTGATTGCAGACACGTTTCGATGCAAACCAAGACGCCTAGGATTATATCAACAGGGCCAGGCCAAAAACAAGGATTACCCGTTGGCTGGCAGTCACTTCAGTTAAAGTTACAGGTTGGATGTTACGATAGCCTGATGTGGGCCTTGTTGGTTGCCTAGGCGTCCTTTGAAACCGAAACCGGATGCCCCGAGGTCCTGAAAGGATACCTGACAATGCTACTTCAATTGATCAGAGCTCGGCGTAGACAGGTTCTTGTAGATATCAACACCCAGAGAGATGTTCTCCTGGCAGCGGGCGGCGACTGTGTCCGGAACCACCGACGGGTACTGGCCCACATCCGCAGAATGATGGCTTGGGCCAGATCAAACCATATTCCGGTCATCTCAACCTGTGAACTGCATGCCGCTAAGGAGGGCAGCCCCCTGGTGAACGGGAAGAACGGCCTGGCTCACTCCAAAATCGGGTATACACTGCTGGACAACCACATTAGTTTTTCCCCCGACAACAACACGGACCTCCCACGTGACCTGTTGCGTCGCTATCGTCAAGTCATCTTGCCCAAACGCTGTCCCGATCCCTTCGATGAACCCCGCATCGACCGACTATTGAGTGAAGTCCATGTGGGGGAGTTCATCCTCATGGGAACGATTACAGAGGAGGCCGTATCCGCCATGGCGCTGGGCCTGCTGCAACGACACAAAAACGTGAAGATCATCGTGGATGCGGTGGGAGCCCGTGATCACAACGAAGCCAAAATGGCGTTGCGAAAAATGGAAGCCAAGGGTGCAACGCTAATAGAATCAAAGAAGATCGCAGGAACCTCCCACTTGAGAATTGTCGGGGCCTGCGATTGTGACAGTTGCCAACGGTTGATCGCAAAACAGAACTGACCACGGTCCTGCCCGGCGTCTGCCGGTCCCTTAGCAGGCGACTCTCCCCCTCTTATTCCCCTTCTCGATTCCTAAGCGGTCGCGCAGAAATAAGTTCACACTTTAGAGGGAGCAAATTGGCGTTAGATTTGGTCGCGCCGATTGAGCGAATCCACAGGCGTAGCTATTCTACGTCGAGGATTTCGTGATTGAGAAGCGGCCGAAGATAATGTCAAGATTGCCCCTATAAATGGGAAGTTATTTCTGCGCGGCCGCTAAAGCCGTTGAATGATGTATTGAGCGTCCAGGGCTTTTTTGATACGCATATTCACATCGCGTAGGTGTGCCACCGTATACGGATCGAGCTTGCCTTGACTCACCTGCAACACGCGTTCGATGCGTGTCCCGGAGATCAGCTTCAGTTGCTCGATGACCAGATCGGAAATCGGTTTGTAAGCGGCCACACTAAACGTACCCGCCTGAGCCAAATCGATGAGCAATTCGATGTGCAGTCGCTGAAGATTCCGCCTCAAGCTAGAGACGAATGGTTTTCTCGCCGTATAGGACTGTGTGGGCATCTGGTCCAACTCCAGCCAGATGGCATCGGTGAGGGAATCGAGCAGCTCCGGCAAGGTGAATGCATCTTGATCCTGCTCCACCAGGAACTCATTGTCGTAGATGCGTCCCAACGTCGTGGGAAACATCATCCTGGCTAGAACCGATCCCTGAATGGACATGATCACATCATGGACCGGCCAGGTGGCCTCGGTGAACACAGAGCCGATATCGTCCCACCATTTGTCAATCGTCATCCGCAGCAATAGATCCCGTGACAATCCGAATGCGTCGTCGGTGAAAGTATTGGCAATGACAAAGTCGAGGGCATCCCGCTGCTTTTGGGCCGACACGACTTCGATCGGCAGACGGCCATCCTTATCGCCTTTCTTGTCCCGATAGATGTGGGCGCCACCCAGCCAATTGGACATCATGCTGATGGCACGGGTCTGAAGCGCGACCGTCATTTCGTAAGCCCTGCGGGTCTTGGCCCAACTGTCACCCTCCTTGACCAGCTTGTCGATAATCCGTTCTCGGTTCATCTTTGCGAGTGCCACCTGGTTATTCGCGTACTCCAGTGGATCCCGACCAAAATCATAACGACGCGCGTAGGGATCGGGTCCCCAGGTGTCTTCGTCCGTTGCGTACTGCAGTTCGGGTTCCGCCACCCGGGACAGGATCTTCTTTAAGTCTTTCTTGCTCTGTGTGTAGCCATACTGTATGGCCCACTCGTCGTAGGGGCCGACCGCAATCATGGTATAATCGCCTTGTATCTTCTCTTCGTCGAGATTGATGTTGACGGGCAGGTAATCCATGACCGATCCGGCAAAGGCCTTTTTTTGTTTGATGTCGTCGCTGTTGATCTCGGCTAAACTGTAGGCTGCAGACCCCTTGAAGTTGTGACGCAAGCCCAGGGTATGCCCTACTTCGTGCATGACGAGATCCGCCAACAGGGGACCCACGAAGGCCTCCGGAAGACCATCAATCATGGGCTCTTTTTTCTTACGCTCTTTTTTAGGTGTATCCTCACTTTCGCTATTGGGATCTACGGCTGCCTCTGCATTGGGGTCCTCAACCTTCGGCGCATTGGGGTCCACATCAGTAGCGTCCTCACCCTCAGCAGCGAGTATTTCATGTGTCATGCGAAACAGTGCCACGTCGAAGGCCATTCCCTGGGAGAGCGTACACATGCCATTGACCTGTGACGTTCTCCCTGCCAATCCGTCATACTCGTCATCGCCAATGAGGTCGGCGGAAACGTTCGCGGCCGGATGTCCATGATAGGGCAGGCTGTGTTTCGCTCGCAAGGACCGGCGGACCTCTTCCCGCTTGGACACGGGCGCCAGCCGAATACGCGGGTCCCAGCGCTCATTTTCCGACAGCCATGCCAGTGTGGTGGGACTGATCCCCTGCATCACAATCTCGGGCATGATCTCATGAAACTGCTGCCACCAATGGCGAATCCACCCATCGGTCAGTATGATGTCCGCATCGAGGATTTGGCCCGTCAGGGGGTTGACGCGACTGGGACCAATGGCCGTGCCGCGATTGTTGCTGAGCCACCGGATGAAATTGTAGCGGACGTCTTCGGGATCCTTGTCCATGTGTTTGCCGCTGGACTTGTCCTGGTAGAGGACTTCAATGGCATCGGAGATGCCAACTTTTTCAAAAGCAGCATTCCAGGCCAGAATGCCCTGTCGAACCCAACGACGATAGCGTACGGGGGTCGTGTGCTCAATGTAAAACACAATGGGCTCTTTGGGTGGACTCAGATCAAGGGAGGCATCGGCCTTTTGGAGATGCCAGCGGTTGATGTAACGGACCGTCGTCTCGGGATTCTTGAAATTACCATAGTCACTGAAAGAGGTCGTGAAATAACCGACCCGGGTATCGGCCCGGCGCGGCTTATACCCCGTGCTCTTGGGAATCTCGCTGATAGAGTAATGCAGGGTCTGCAGGCGCCCCGAGGCTGTCGGGACCTCAAAGGCAATCTCAACATTCTTAGGGAAGGCCTTCGCCTTCATGATGGTGGCCAGCCTGGGATTGGAAATCCGGAAACGCCGGCCAAAAAACTTAGACGCCTGACCAACGAGCAATGCGTCCATGTCGATCACCGGCGAACCTCCATCCATGCTGACGATGGGCACATCCAAGATGATGCGGTCCGTATAGAGTCGCTCAACCGAACTCTTGGACTCCGCATCGCCGGTGGAACGGACCCGGATATTGGGCTCCACCAAGGCCAGCCGCTTGTCATAGCGTTTCCAGTAAACATACATGTCGCCGGCCTGCAATCCGGCGAACTCCTCTCCGCTGGCCACGGTCATGGCAATAAAATACCGCTTCTTGTCATACCCGCGGGGTAGAGAGGCCAGCATCTGGGCATCCTTGTCGCGCTTCCAGATCGTGAACAGGCTCCGCTGACCATCCGCCGTCGATACCACCTTCTTGTAGCCCTTGATCACGTCCGCCAGGGGCGGAAAATCACGTTTCGGCTTCGACGGCTTCTCGGTCTTTTCTTCGGCGGCTGCCAGGCCGCCGCAGAGGCCGGAAAGAAACAGGGACAGGACTACCAACATGCGAAAAACACTCGATCTTGGGCCGACCATTGAAAGTCTCCTTGGCTAACAGAGTTGCTCTAAAGTTGGGGTAATTGGCGGCTGTGGCGCAATCCCCTCGAAGGGGCAATACTCATTCCTTCAATCCATTTCCAGTTGTTTCAGTCATCGTCAAGCTACCCAATCTAAATTGATACATTTTACCCAGAGTCCGTGGAATTCGATATTTTATTTTTCAGTCCTGGAATCATCGACCCGCCAGACTTGCTGACACGCCACACGCTGGCCCTCGGAAGAAACCGGGGAATCGAATCAACATCGCCGAATCCAGTCGCGGGCCGGTTCTATGTGCTACGGTGGCTGGGGTGGCCTCCTGTGCGGAGGTTTCATTTGACTTCAAATCACCGACCTGCATGCCTGCACAATCCAAAAGGAAAAGCCCGGCTGTTTTCACAACCGGGCTTCATAATCCCTGGCGATCACCTACTCTCGCCCTTACGGACTACCATCGGCCGAAACAAGCTTAGCTTCTGAGTTCGGAATGGGATCAGGCGTTTCCTTGTCCGTAAAATCACCAGAAAAACTGTGAACCAGGCAAAAAGCCTGGAATTCTCACGTCCAATACAGTCCGAGGTGCGTCCGTTCTAAGCTGCCGCCATCGAACCTTGAAGAATATAGAAAATATGCAGATGCTTCAAGAGCAAATCAACCAAAGATAGATATGGTCAAGTTATCGAGCGTTAGTACCGGTTAGCTGAACAGATTTCGCTGCTTACACACCCGGCCTATCAACCAGATAGTCTATCTGGGCTCTCTCAGACCTAAGTCCATGGAATTCTAATCTTGGAGTGGGCTTCCCGCTTAGATGCTTTCAGCGGTTATCCTTTCCCGACTTAGCTACCCGGCGGTGCCCCTAGCG